>JASLIY010000184.1 GCA_030152675.1 Acinetobacter sp. | reverse complement strand
AACGCCTCCAATCGTAGCATGCCGCCGAGAGTATGTGAGCGATGTTCACGATGCTGATTGAGATAGTTTAAGTCACCTTGAACAAACAACCATTCCCGCCATACGGGCTGGCGCCACGAGGTATAAGGGCCCCAGCTATTTAAGCGTAAATCCTGCTGATCATAGAAACCTGCGGTCATCAGACCATAATTAAAACGGTGGTGTTCAAAGAACTGATGCTGGCGAAAAATATAGTTATCCCAAAGTAAATCATCATCCTGCTTATCGGCATAGGTGAGGCTAAATTGATTGGAGATCATGGCATGGTTGGGCCGTGCATGGCTGAGTTCTAAGTTAGTGCGTAGATAATTTTCACTCTTGAGCCCATAACGATAAATTTGTTCAGCATGCAGATTAAAGTCATTGGCAAATGGCCAGTCGCGTTTTAGTTTGAGACGTGCATAGACATCGTCTCTGGAACGAAGCCCTAAGTCAGCGTCGAGATCAAAGGGTAGGCTTTTGGAGAGCGCTGACCAACGTAAGGCAATCGAGCTGTTATCTTCACGTGCACGCTGTGGATCATAGGACTTGTCGGCACGATTGAGTGGATTTTCATTTTCAATATTGGCGCTGGTATCGAGTTGGTTATCCAAGCTGTCATCACCAAACACCACACTAAACTTGCGTTTCAATGTCGGCAGTACGATCTTGCCCTTAATCCGCGGTTGATACTCCGCTTTGTCATAACGATTATAGGTGCTGTCAACAAAGACCCGAAGACTGGCATCGGCAGGTTGATCGTAGTCGGTGGGACCAAACCAACTGTCCATACGCGCTGCGGTCAGATCGATCCAATCATGCAGCTTATGCTGTTGTCGATCCGTCCAAGTCAGATCTTTACTGTCCTGTTCTTTGGGTACGATGGCTTGATTGGATTCGGGCGGCAGTAGCGTCGGTGTGGCATCGATCAGAGCGGGGACTTGATCAATGATTGGTAAGACTCGATGATTTTCAGTGCTTTTTGTCTGCGTCGGGCTTGGAACTGGCACAGCGTCTGGCTGTTGTGCTGCGCTGATGCCACAAAGACTGCTACACGCGCAAAAGACGGCGCTGTTAAAAAAGGGCTTAACGCGTTTCATTAATTTCATGAAATTCCATTTGATACATAACACTTCGGGCAATACGCTTTGCTGCTCACAGAGCAAGGTGATCTCGACCCAATGTCAGCAGCACTATTGCACAATGGATCAAAGCGCACGACTTGAGTGCGCTGATCCGATTGATGCGATGACCATTCCGAATTTATGTTTTTGGAATTTCACAACCTTCAGCATCGCAACTCGCTGTTGCTTCAGCTTCGACGCTTGGATTTTCAGCCTGTTGTTGTAATTGCTCAAAGACTT
Source organism: Acinetobacter sp. (assembly GCA_030152675.1). GTDB lineage: Bacteria > Pseudomonadota > Gammaproteobacteria > Pseudomonadales > Moraxellaceae > Acinetobacter. The sequence continues at coordinate 4,019 of JASLIY010000184.1, read as the reverse complement.
GCAAAAACACCTCACGCGGTTGAGCACCAGCCACAGCCAAGCGTTGATCAAACACAAAGAACGGAACACCAGTGACCTTGAGTTGTTCATGCGCGATTTTTTCATCATGACGCACTTCTTCTGCATATAAGTCACTGCTCAATACTGCCTGAATATCTGAAGCGGTCAAGCCAATATTTAAAGCAATTTTTTCAACGACTTCGGGTTCACCAATCGCTAAACCTTCGGTCATATAGGCATGCAAGAAAGCTTCTTTGGCGGCATTGCCTAAACCTTGGGTTTGAGCCAAGTGGATGATGCGATGCGCGTTAAAGGTATTGCCGGAATTGGCCTGTTGCCAATTAAATTCAATTCCTTCTGAAGCCGCAGCCTGTGCGACATTGCGTTCCATCTGCTCCGTTTGAGCAATACTTTGACCATACTTCTTGGCCAAGCGTTCGGTGTTGGAACTTTGATGTCGGGCGGGCGCGTGTGGATCGAGCTCAAAGCTATGCCAATGAATATCAAGCTCAATCCCAGCGTCAGCCGCGACATGTTCTAAACGTTTTTTGCCAATGTAGCAAAAAGGACAGACGACATCAGACCAAATATCTACACGCATGAGCATTCTCTCGCAATCGAAGGGGGGCTCATCATCATAGGACTGATGCAGGTTTTTGCAAAGTTTAAGGCGTTTAGAAATAGCGTTTCTTATGGAAATAAAATGCGATCACACCGCTTGAGAGCAACATGGTTACGATCAGCACGCTAAAGGCATGATCGGCCTCTTGAAAAGGCAGTGGCACGTTCATGCCATAGACACTGGCAATCAAGGTTGGGATCGAAAGTACGATGGTGACGGCCGTTAAGAGTTTGACCACATGACTAACGTTGTTTTGGATCACGTTGCCATAGGCATCCATCACGTTATTCAAGTTAAGCTGGTTAATTTCAGCCACGGCATAGACTTGCTCTAATTCAATCAAGCTTTGCGTATACATATCCATTTCATGCGCTTGAATAGAGGTAGCGCTGATAAAGTCACTGCTGCGAATCACTTGAATCAACTGTTTTAATGAGGTGGTCACATAAAGCAAACTCTCATTTAAATACAGCAGGGTATAGAGCTCTTGGTTACGATAAGAACGCGACAACTCATCTTCGGCTTGGATGATCGAGCTTTCGATGTGTTGCACATATTTGACATAAGCTTGTGCAGTATGTTGCAAGATTAACTGCGTGGCTTGAATCGACATGCTGTTATTGGCGGTATAGGCCTGATGTTGCAGCAGTGGATGCTGGGCAAACCATTCAGGATTGAACATGTGGTTTTCTTTGCACACGGTGATGAAATGATCCGGTGTGACGATCATGGCAAAAGGAATCGTGCGGTATTTTACTTGGTCATACAGATTGACCACACTGCTGTCATCAAAGGGCAGATGGATGATCACCAAGGTATTTTCCCCATGCTGCTCGATACGAGGGCGTTCATCGAGATCGAGTGCATCCATGACAAAGTCAGTCGGGAGATGAAATTTATTGACCAGTGTCTGAATATGGGTCGCGGTTGGTGGCAGACTTTCTACCCAGTCTAGGCGCTTAGAAGTATTGCCCTGAGCCGTTGTCTGGCTTTGATCGGTTGGGTGTTGGCTTGTGCTGCGTGTCAGGGTGTCGATGGTTTGATAAATATGAATCATGCTGCAATCTCTAATCTTTTAAAATGCGGGTGATCGCCAATCGGCGGTGATGTCATCGGCGGTTTAAACGCGTAGATATTTTTTCTTGTAGAAAAACATCACCATCATCGATGCAATAATGAACATGCCACTGCCCACCACCACGGTGGTCATCCACTCATGTTCATGCGGTAACTCAACGTTCATCGAGAAAATACTGCCGATCATGGTCGGAATAATCATCACGATCGCCAAAGTGGTGAGCATTTTTAAGACTGAGTTTAAGTTATTGTGAATAATCGCAGCATAGGCATCCATCAAGTTACTCAGACTTTCACGGCGCATTTCTGTGATTTCTGCCGCTTGACGAATATCAATTAAAATATCATCCAAACGTTTTTGCTCTTGCTCATGAATTTTAATATCCTCGCCATCCATGATGCGTTTATACAGAATATTCATGGCACTGAGTGAGGTTGAAAAATATACCAAGCTTTTGTTTAAACTGATCAGACCGAACAGCTCATTGTTGCGATACGACTTTTTAAGCTTCTGTTGTAGCTCGCTAATATTTTTATTAATTTGGGTCAAATTATAATTATAAGACTCAGCCACGGCTTTAAAGATCAATAAACTAATCCGTGTTTTCATATAGCTTTGGAATTCGCCATATTCACCAGCAATCACGCGAGTTAATATCGGCAACTCATAACGAGAAACAATTAATAAATTATTTTCAGTATGAATAATTCCAAATGGACAGGTTTGATAGGGCGCTTGATTTGGACGTGTTTCTAAATCCATTTTAATCGGGGTGTTGAGCACCATTAATAATGAGTTTTTATCTTTTTCAATGCGTGGGCGTTCATTTTTATCCAAAGAATCGGTGAGAAAATCTTGTGGCAGATTGAGCTCGGCTGCGACTTTGATAATTTCTTCTTTGCTCGGATCAACCAAATAAACCAAGCTGTTGTGTACGATGTCTTGGGTTTCTAGCAGATTACCTTGGGCATTACTTTGATAGATTTTTAACATGAGAGGCTCCGACAAGATTTAAATGATTTGACGTTTTTTGAAGATGAGGATCATTGCCGTGGTCGAGATCACCGCCACCAAGGCCAATATGACCAAGGCATAGGGTTCATCTTGTAGGGGAAGCGGAATATTCATGCCGTAAATACTGGCAATCCCCAAAGGAATCGCGCCAACAATCACGTAAATCGACAAGTACTGCACCAATAGACTGAGGTTGTTTTCAATCGCAGCCGAGTATGAATCCATGAGATTACACAGGTTAATATTGTGCGTTTCAGCCATGGCTTGTGCTTGCTGAGTTTCCACCATGACATTCAAGAGCAAGTTGTCTGCTTCGGGATGACGATGAAAGACCGGATCTGCACGCAGCTGCGTCAAGACTTTGGCATTGCCTTTGAGCGAGGTCGCACATTGATTTAAACTTTTATTGTGATCTAAGAGTTTGAAAATTTGATTGTTTTTAATGGATTGCTTGAGTTCTTGTTCCACATCATCAATCCGTTGATTGACCATCTTGATGGCATAAATAAACTGGTCGGCACCGAGTTCCAACAAACGATAAATGAAATAGCTGTGGACATGCAGGCTTTGTGTTGTGACATGATGCTGAATCATGCGATCAAAAATCGGGTGATCATATTGGCTGATCATCAGTACCACATTGTGCTGTGCGATCAAGGCAAAGGGCTTGGTACAGAATGAAATATTGCAATCATCTGTATTTTCAAACGGTAAATGGGTAATGATCAGAGTGCTGTGCTGCTTACGTTGGATGCGCGGCACTGCATATTGATCCAATCCGGCGCTGATTAAATCGGCGGAAATGTCGTACTGCTGGGCGATCTGATTGATTTGCGCTGAACTTGGATTAATCAGTTTGAGCCAAATCGGTTCGGCGAGCATGGGCTGTGAGTTTTGCAAGCCTAAAGGGTTTTCATTAGTTTTAAACATGTTTAAAACTCCTTACTGTAGCCGTGCATGCGGTCCAAGAGCGGGATGTCGATTGCTGGACACACATGTAATTTTTCAAAAAATAACTGGCTTCAACACAAGCTAAGTTTTTGAATACGCAATAAAAAAGCACGCCTCCAATCAATAGGGGCGTGCTTAGACACAGCGTTTTACGGCATCAGTCATGCGATAGCACGACGCGCCTCTGCCTAATTTTAGACAAAGCACGGTCATGCCATTACCCCAAATCATTGAGTTTTAGCACTGTACGGCATAAGAATACACCGATGTCGATTCTAGCTACGTTATAAACCACCTTAAGTCGATGGTTTCTGTTCAAACCCGTTGGCGTCTTTGGACGTTTCTGGGCAGTAG
>JASLIY010000153.1 GCA_030152675.1 Acinetobacter sp. | reverse complement strand
CACGCGGATCGGCTGCGCGCTTAAACCACTCCACCACCTCATACAAGGCCAACGTGCCCACCAGTTGCTGCTGATCATTGACCACAGGCAGACTCATTAAGTTGACCTGCTTAAATTTATCTAAGGCATTTTGAATGTCATCATCACCATGCAACGTGATCAAATCACGACTCATAATGTCTTGGCATTGATAGGCCTGATCACTCACTCGCAGACTGGCGCGTTGCTGCGCCTGTAAAATAATCTTTTGTAGGTCATATTCACTGATATCGAGCAATTCCGTTTGCTGCTCCAAAACATGCTGGATATCTTGCGGTTGGATACTGACTTTCTGGGTCGGGGTTGGATCACTACTGCGGCTATTGAGCTGCGCAACTTGGGGATACTGTTTGCCCAAAAGGCGATTAAAGCTAATCGCCACAATCAGCAGCAACACGGTATTGAGCAGGACTGGATAGAAGACAAAGAGATAGCCCATCTGGTGCACTGCATCACCGCCCAAAACCGCAGTAATCGCCACTGCCCCACTCGGTGGATGCAAAGAGTCTGTGCTCATCATCAAGACAATCGTCAAGGCCACCGCAACCGCAAAGGCCAAGGTAAGATTCGGTATCCACAGTGCGCAACTGACTCCGATCACGGCCGCCAGTGTATTGCCCAACACAATATTCCACGGTTGCGACAAAGGGCTGGCAGAAACGGCAAACAGTAACACTGAGGACGCGCCCATCGGTGCGATATACCAAGCATTGAAGTCTCCCAAGATCAACCAACTGATCAAGGATGACAATGCCAAGCCCAGCAAGGCGCCCAAACCGCACAGCAGGCGTTCCTTCAGCGGTAGCACTTTAAAATTAGGTTTTAAGGTATTGAGCCATTTAAGCTGGGTATGAAACACGGCAGACCTATTATTTTGAATTCTATCAAGTTGCAGGAATTATACGGTGATGTAAGCTGAAGATATATTGATTTGCTTGAGGCATCTCCAATCTCTGGTTTAGATCATGCTCCATACCTTTAACGATAATGCAGATAAAACTGATTACTGAAGATCTCCTCAGGATCGTATTTTAGTTTTAAGGCAAAAAACTGATCCGCCTGCGGATAGGCCAAACGCATTTTCTCGCGGCTGATGTGCAGACGATAAGGCAGATAATAAGTGCCTTTATATTTGAGTGCCGCATCGAGTAATTGATTGGTCAGTAACTGCATCGCCTGTTCTTGGGCGGGAGTTTTCTTCTGGTTGAATAAAAACACCAAGCCAAACACATCTTCCCGAGCATAATTCATATAAGCATCCCGATCTCGGCGCACCTCACGTAAAGTAATGTTCAGCAAATCCACTGAGGTGTCTTGCAAAATCGGGCGAATATCACGGATAAACTGCGCCAGATACTGCTTGGGAATAAAATATTCATGCAGTAAGTCGGTTGAATTGGGATCTTTATTTTCAATCAATGCAGAATGTTCATTCAGGATTTCATTGCGACTAAACATCTGTAGTGGCATGACCTGATTCAAACTATTTTCCAAATCCCAACGTAAGCGCTTGCCATATTCACTGTCTACGGAACCACGAAACACCAGAGATTTTAATTCTGCATTCTTTTGCTGTTGTTGCTGTAAAGGCTGAGGTTTGGTATCCATTTTTTCAAAATAGTTTAACGTCGCTTGTTGTAAAAAGCGTTTATCTGAAATGCGTAAACGGCCATAAGCCAGTTGCACCTGGGCTTGATCGGTGACTTGCTGTTGATATTGCGCCACAAACTCATCGGGATGCAGTGTCAGACTTTTAAACTTCAAGGCCGTATTGTCCACCACCTTGAGTTTGACATCTAAAATAATCCCAAATAAACCATAACCACCGACCACCAGTTTAAACAGTTCCGGATTTTCAGTGCGACTACAGTTTAAGATCTCCCCATAAGCATTCATCAGCGTAAAAGACACCACACTAGAAGATAATGGCGCGGCGTTGTTTTGCCAGCCATGACCATTGACACTGATCGATCCACCAATCGAAAAATTACTAAAGGACTGCATCACCGCAATCGATTTACCAAAGCCATCTAAATACGCAATCGCATCCTGCCATAATGCTCCAGAGCCAATGCTTAAAATATTGTGCTGCGCATCAAAATGCATCTGCTTATAAGGCAACATATCCAACACGATTCCATCAGGATATAGCGTATGCCCACCCATGCTGTGCTGCGCGCCGGCGATAGAAACTTTGAGTTGCTGCCAACGGGCATGATCTAAAAGTTCACGTAATTGCTGCTGCATAGCATCTGGCTGTTCTGCGACACGGACAATACGTACTTTGGTCAAATTGAGTTGGCTGGCATCATTACTCATCCCCACTTCAAGCTCTGGGAGCTGTGTGCTTTGATTGAGTTTGATCCGCAGCAGATGTAACACAGGTATTGCAAGCAAAAGACAGAGCATCAGTAGCACGCCGAGCAAGATCTTATTCTTAGATTTTTTTAAAGCCATGTGTGCATTTTCTTATCGAGCGACCAACGCATATCTTACATAGAAATCATGTATTTACAAAAAACCTCGCCCTCATATCATCGCATCGCTGTCATTTTTTGTCGGCGCGCCTTGCTGTATATGGCTCTGCTGGGCGCTCAAGTTTGCTAAACCTTTAAGGTTATAGTTTTAAAAGTTTTTCTGATGAAAACCTATCAATATGCCGATTGAAAATACAAAGCTGCAATATTGTAGAGAATCCTTTGCCACCTCCTCGCAAAATCCTTATACTTAAACACAATTTTTTTCGCTTATTTTTAATGGATGCACCATGAGTCGCGCCATATCGCATATCGACACTTTTCAAGGCTTGATTTTGGCCTTACAAAATTATTGGGCTG
>JASLIY010000142.1 GCA_030152675.1 Acinetobacter sp. | reverse complement strand
GAACGCGCTTGCGGATGATATAAACAGGTCGGATGGAATTGATTAAATTCCATATTGGCCACGCGGCAACCGGCTCGATAGGCCATGGCAATGCCATCACCAGTGGCGATATCTGGATTGGAGGTGTACAGATAAGCTTTCATCGCACCGCCACAGGCCAAGGCGGTGAAGGGCGCGAGGAAGGTATGCACTTGTCCATTGTTGTCGTTGAGGGCATAGACCCCTAATGCACGATTGGGCTGATCAGTCTGCTGCTGATTGACTTTGTGCTGGGTAATGACATCGATCGCAATATAGTTTTCAAAGATTCGAATATTGGCTTTTTCTTGGGCACGTTGTACCAATGTGCTTGAAATGGCCTTGCCCGTGGCATCCGCAGCATGGATGATACGGCGCTGCGAATGTCCACCTTCGCGGGTCAGGTGCAGTTGTTGATCTTGATCGCGGGTAAAATCCACCCCTTGTTGTAGCAGAAAATCAACGGATGGTCTGCCACCATTGACTGTGTGTTTCACCGCATCCAGCTCACAGAGTTGTACGCCTGCGATCATGGTGTCATCAATATGCTGCTGGATTGAGTCCGAGGGATTCAGCACAGCCGCCACGCCACCTTGGGCGTAAAAGGTACTGGCATCGGTGAGATGTGATTTCGCCAATACCGCAATATTAAAATGCTCAGGTAAAGATAAAGCCAGGCTTAAACCGGCACCACCACTGCCCACAATAATCACATCAAAATAATGGGTTGTATGTAAATTAGACATGTCCATCCGCTAATTTGGATATAAGTCTGATCATCACACTCTTTTTTTCATAAAAATTCAAGCTTTATCCGCAATTGTTCTCTTTGGTCTAAAATCATGCATTGTTCAAAAAACTGTTTGGACTAAGATCTTGTTTTATAAAAAATTTGAAACATATTTTTACGTTAGAATTCAGATTAATATGGTACAAAGTTTTTTTGTCAAAATTACCCTTTGTGAGTCGATGGTTCATGAATAGTCAATATCTAAAAAAAGGCATGTTTGCCGTTGTCTTTAGTGCAGCAGTACAAACACAGGCTGCATCACCGGTTGATTTTTCTAATTTGGTTGAGCAAGTCAGTCCAGCGGTGGTAAGCGTCAATGTGGTCAAGAAGATGAGCCAAGAGGAACTGCTGCAACAACAGGTTCCTGAGATTTTGAAGCGTTTTTTTGGCAATCAAATTATTATTCCACAACAACGCCAACCGCAAGAAAAAACCGCATTCGGCAGTGCTTTCTTTATTAGCAAAGACGGTTATTTATTGACAAACCATCACGTGGTTGAAAATGCTTCACAAGTGACCATCATGCTCAATGACCGCCGTGAAATCGATGCCAAGGTGATTGGCAGTGATGCGCGTACGGACGTGGCATTGCTTAAAGTTGAGGGGCACAATTTCCCTTCACTGAGTTCGGGCAATGTCGATCAGTTGAAGGTCGGTCAACCCGTACTCGCGATTGGTTCACCGTTTGGCTTTGATTATTCGGCATCTGCAGGAATTGTCAGTGCCAAGTCACGTAACATGATGGGGGAAACCTCAGTTCCGTTTATTCAAACTGATGTGGCGCTGAATCCGGGTAACTCAGGTGGTCCTTTATTTAACCAACAGGGTCAAGTGGTTGGGGTCAACTCACGTATCTTTAGTGGAACCGGCGGCTATATGGGCTTGTCGTTCTCGATCCCAATTGATGTGGCGATGGATGTTGCAGATCAATTGAAAAAGAATGGTAAAGTGACCCGTTCTTATCTCGGCGTGATGTTGCAAGATATCGACCGTAACTTGGCTGAAGCCTATAAGTTGCCAAAACCAGAGGGTTCTTTGATTACCCAAGTTGCGCCAGGTTCACCTGCGGCCAAAGCCGGCTTTAAATCTGGTGATGTGATTTTAAAATACAATGGCACACCTATTTCACGCACCAGTGAGTTGCTGAATTATCTCAATCGCACCACGCCGAACCAAAGCATTCAACTTGAAGTATTACGCGACGATCGTCCACGTGTGATTGCTGCGACATTGACCACGGCACCGGATGATACGCCAGCCAAAGGTGAGCGCAATAGCTCAACCACGACTGCCAGAAAAGGTCCAGTCTTGGGCGTGGCGATTCGTGCATTGAGCGAAGTTGAAAAATCTCGTTTAGAAGTGAAAGGTGGGGTGTTGATTCAGGATGTGACCCGTGGGGGGCTCGCGGCACAATCGAAGATCTTACCGGGTGATGTGATCACGCAGATCAATAGCACCCCGATCCTCAATCCAAATCATTTTGTCGAAGCGGTATCTGAGTTGCAGAAAAATACCGTCGCGCGGGTTGCGATCATCCGCGAAGGGCAACGTGCCATGATCGGTTTACGTATCCAATAGCCGAATCGTCTGCCGTGGGTGGCGCGAACGCGGTGCCATGCATGCCCGTGAGTTGATCCACAATCTTCAGTGATGGTCTGTTGATACAGCCGAAGCAAGCCCCATTTTAAAGTGGGGCTTTTTAACGCTCGATAAAATATTTTGTGCTACAGTTCAAAGTATTTTGCTGATTTGATTACCTAAAAACAACATTCACAAGTACAATAGCGAAATCAAAGACTGTAACTCATGAAAGGTGCAGTCTTTATCTCATTCATAAATTTAATAATTCATTGATACTTGTTAGAGATTGCTATGCTTCGGGTTCAAGTCCAACAAATTAATATTGTGGCACTTTTGTTATGGTCGATGTCTGCGATCAGCATGTCTGCTGCCCATGCCAGTCCTGCTACTGCGCCAGCTTCAACAGCAGCAACTACAACCGTGACACAGCCTGCCGTGTCATGGAATTTACAAAGTTTAAATAACGCGGTTTGGTATGACAATATCGGTCGTGGTCAGTTTCCAGTCTATGCCAAAGCCCAAGTGATGCTGAATAATGCGCATGCTTCGCCGGGGGCAATTGATGGCAAGAGTGGTAAAAACTTTCTTAAGGCTTTGTCGGCCTATCAACAAATGCGTGGCTTTGAGGTCACTGGGCAATTGACCCAGCAGACGTGGAATGATTTGGTAGCACGCCAAAAGCAACCGGCGTTTGGAACTTACCAAATCACCGCAGAAGACCTGAAAGGGCCTTATGTCAAAAGTATTCCGCGTGACTATGCACAACAAGCCAAAATGAGCGGTTTGTACTACACCCGCGTCAGTGAAATGTTGAGTGAAAAATTTCACATCGATGAGGAGTTTCTACGTCAGCTCAACCCCAAGGCCAATTTTAATAAAGTCGGTCAGTCATTACTGGTTCCCAATGCACGCAATGAATTACCGGGTGATGTCACTTTGATTGTGGCGCATAAAAGTGCACGCCAATTGTATTTATTTAATAGCCAACATCATATGATTGGTGCTTATCCGGCCACCATCGGTGCTGCAAATACGCCATCACCGAAAGGCACGCATCAAGTGGTTAAAGTGGCGCGGAATCCCGTCTATGGTTATTCACCGAAAAACTTTGTTCAGGGCAATAATAAGAAAGCCTTGTCCTTACCTCCAGGTCCAAATGGCCCAGTGGGGAATATCTGGATTGGTCTGAGCAAGCCATCGTTCGGGATTCACGGTACGCCAAATCCATCGCTGATCTCCAAGACCGCTTCGCATGGCTGTATTCGCCTGACCAACTGGGATGCCAATGCCTTGGGCAGTAAAGTCTCCGCTGGGGTGGTGGTGAAGTTTATTGACTAAAACTTGATAACATCAAGTCGAAAACGACATGCTCACAAAAAAACCGCCTTGATGGCGGTTTTTTTGTTGCAGGCAATTCTAGATCAGTTTTAGATCAGTACTTGATCATCAACCGTCTTATTTTTTCTTGCTGTCCAATTGGGGTACAGCAGAACCTTGACCCAATGACAACAGGCCAGTGTTGGTGTAGATGCCCAATTTAGCACGCGTATCGGTGATATCGAGGTTACGCATAGTCAATTGACCGATACGATCCATCGGACTAAAGACTGAATCACCTTTTTCCATGGTTAAACGCTCAGCTTCATAAGTGAGGTTTGGAGATTCGGTGTTCATGATGGTGTAGTCATTACCGCGACGCAGTTCAAGTGTCACGGTACCGGTGATGGCTTTCGCGACCCAACGCTGCGCAGTTTCACGCAACATCAACGATTGTGAATCGAACCAGCGGCCTTGATAAAGCAGACGACCTAAACGTAAACCGTTGATACGATATTGCTCGATGGTGTCTTCGTTGTGAATACCCGTGAGTAAACGCTCATAAGCGATGTGCAATAACGCCATGCCTGGTGCTTCATAGATGCCGCGTGATTTGGCTTCGATGATACGGTTTTCGATTTGATCCGACATACCTAGACCATGACGACCACCGATACGGTTGGCTTCCATGATCAATTCAACAGGATCTTCGATCACTTTACCGTTCAATGCAACCGGCATACCTTCTTCAAAGCGAACGCTGACTTCTTCAGCTTCGATTTTAACGTCGTCTTTCCAGAACGCGACGCCCATGATTGGATCTACGATTTTGATGCCAGCATCAAGATACTCAAGATCTTTGGCTTCGTGAGTTGCACCGAGCATGTTCGAGTCAGTCGAGTAAGCTTTTTCTTTTGACATTTTATAGTCAAAGCCATTGTCGATCAGGAACTGTGACATTTCTGCACGGCCGCCCAACTCATCGATAAAGGTTTGGTCTAACCAAGGCTTGTAGATTTTAAGCGCAGGGTTGGTCAACAAACCATAACGATAGAAACGTTCAATATCATTACCTTTATAGGTTGAGCCATCGCCCCAGATATTGACATCGTCTTCTTTCATGGCGGTCACGAGCATGGTGCCTGTGACTGCACGACCGAGAGGTGTGGTGTTGAAATATGGCACGCCGCCGGTATGGATATGAAATGCACCGCATTGAATCGCAGCAATACCTTCCAGCGCTAACTGTAGACGGCAGTCGATTAAGCGCGCTTTTACTGCGCCATACTGTTCTGCTTTTTGTGGGATCGCATCATAGTCATCCTCATCGGGTTGACCTAGATTTGCGGTATACGCATAAGGCTCAGCGCCTTTTTGTTTCATCCACAACAGTGCTGCCGATGTATCTAGACCCCCAGAAAAGGCAATCCCCACTTTTTTACCTACGGGTACATGCTGCAAGATGGTTGCATTATCAGTCATTACAATTCCTAACATGATGATTTAGGCATCAACCACGCGATGCCCGGAAAATTTTTATCGC
>JASLIY010000120.1 GCA_030152675.1 Acinetobacter sp. | reverse complement strand
GCCCAATACCGCGACACTCTTTTCCGAATATGTTCCTGCACGGGTGCGTTCGTTGATGGTGACCTGCATGTTCTGTGGCTATAACTTGGGCATGGCTTCGGGTGGATTCTTGAGTAGTTGGATGATCCCAAATTATGGCTGGCGCAGTTTCTTTTTCTTTGGCGGCGTCTTTCCATTTATTTTGATGTTATTGGTGATTGTACTATTGCCTGAGTCATATCGATTTTTAATTGTCAAAGGCCGAAAACCTTGGCGTGTTAAACAAATCCTCAATCGTATTGCACCGGCACAAACACAGCAGGTTGATCATTTTTATTTGCCTGAACAACAGCTTGAGCAGCGTGCTAAGAATGTATTTGCGTTGTTGTTTTCCAAACAGTTTGCCAAGGGAACCTTATTGCTATGGCTGACTTATTTTATGGGCTTGGTGATTATTTATTTACTCACCAGTTGGCTACCGACGTTGTTGCGTGAAACTGGCGCCAGTTTGCAACGTGCAGCAATTGTGGGTGCATTATTCCAATTCGGCGGAGTACTCAGTGCTTTGTTCGTGGGCTGGGCCATGGATCGCTACAACCCCAATCGCGTCATCGCAGGCTTCTATTTTGCTGCGGGGATCTTTGCCGTGGTGGTCAGCCAAAGCTTGGGACATCCAACCTTGCTGGCGCTGTTTATCTTATGCGCAGGCTTTGCCGTGAATGGCGCGCAGTCTTCGATGCCGGTGCTCAGTGCACGTTTTTATCCGACGCAGTGCCGAGCCACGGGTGTGGCGTGGATGACCGGGATCGGTCGTTTCGGTGCGGTGTTTGGGGCATGGATTGGCGCGATCCTGATCGGGCAGCAGTGGTCTTTTAGTTCAATCGTGAGTGTGCTGATTATTCCTGCGACCGCCGCCGCCGTCGCCGTATTGATCAAGTCCTATGTGGCACATACGGATGCGACTTAAGGAGCGCAGTTTATTATCCTTGCGGTCTTATTGCACCTGTACACGCACCAAGTAAGCTTGATTTGGGAGTGGCTCAAAGACGATCTCACAGTCTAAAAAGCGTTGAATCATCATCGCTTGGGTGCGGGTATGTTCGCTGAGGACTTGGGTGCTAAATTCGCCGCCTTTTGCCAATGCAAGAGGCAACAGCAGTTGATCGGCGAGGTATTCATCCACTACTGCAGCACTGTCAAGGTAGCTGTTGACCTGCTTGGCCAACTCTTTGGCCACTTGCTCAGCAGTTTTGCGCTTTTCGCCTAAGGCTGTGAACACTTGTTGATGCTCAGCATAGTTGAGTTGGACGTAGGCACTATTGCCTTGGCTTATGCCTTTGGGATACTGCTGTTTTTGCAGATCGAGTTTGAGTTTATTGCCCAAAACCACAAGTTCGCGTTGTGCAATGTCGAGTGAGAGATTCAATGCCGTTGCATAAGCACTTGTTGAAAGTAACTTGCTTTTAGTAAGTCTTGAATAAAAGCTTGATTTCAGCCAAGGATGGATCATCACATCGATCTGACCTGCACCAATCGGGAAAAATCCAGCAGCTTGCAATTGAAAGTCTACCTCAGCACCGATCTGGGCTAAGGCGGGGAGGAAACAATGTGCAATGAAGTCAGCGCTCGGTGCCATTGGATTATGCGTGCCGCCGTGTATGGTCAGCTGACTGGCTTCATTTTGTTGCAATAGCGCCGGTAATAAAGTTTGCAAAACCAAGGTGCTGCTACCAGCCGAACCAATATGAAAGTCATATTTGCCTGCCTGTAGCTGTTGGGGTGCGAAGTACAAGCGCTGTGAATGCAGCTCAGCACCTTCGACCTGTGCATGACTGATACGCTGTGAGGCTTGTACGCAGACCAGATGTTGCCGCATCAGGCCGGGCTTTTTACGCCCAGCACGGATGTTGGTCAATTCAAAAGGGATGCCGGTGATCATGGAGAGAGATAGGGCAGTACGCAAGATTTGGCCGCCGCCTTCGCCGATGGAACCGTCGATACGGAGGGTTTTATTTGAAGTTTTCATATTTATTTTAAATGTCTAGCGCAGCGGCTCAAGCTTGAGCCGCTGTAATTAAAGAGAACATACTGTCAGTACATGGTGATGAGGGTTGCGTTGTGACTTTGCTTGCGCAAAGGTTTAACAGGTGCAATGTGATGGGCTGCGATGTTCAAAAGGTTAAGCTCGCCCGCTCGCTTTGCAAGCCACTACACGTTATTTGCAATCCTGTGTTGTGGTGGTAGGGGATCTTGTACTCGCCCAGTATGTTCAAACCGGTGCAGCGCCGCAGCGCTAAAACTTATTCAGTTTCAATCAAGTCCACTTTCCAATTGGTGGCTTGGATCAAAACATTCAATTCACGTAATTTAGCACTAATATCATCTGCTTGCTTCTGTAAATTGGAAATTGGGATGACTTTTGACCATTTGATCTCGCGTGAGCTATAACGATCCGGCTCGCGATGACTATGGCTCAGTGCCGTGGTCAAGATTTTATGTCGTTCGACCATTTCATCACGCAGTGCCAAGACCTTGAGCAGCGAGCGGCCATCAGGCAGTTGAACTTCAGCATTGGTGCGATGAATGGCATAGATCAAACGCTGGGTTTCAGTGTTTAAAGCAAATACCTGCTTGATCAATTCATTCGGATCTTCGCTGGGTTGATCGCCTTCTTGTACCAAGACGTTGTTATTGATCCGTTGTTTTAGTGAGGCGATATTTTTAAGTTGATCACCTCGTAGGAGTAAAGCTTCCGCAAGTTTCATAATATTCTCAATGTCATGACTGAATGTGTTTGGGTGATACTGGGCTTAGATGGATACATTTAGCCTTTGACACAGACCACTTGGCGTAGGGTATAGACCACTTCAACCAAGTCACGCTGTGCCTGCATCACATCCTCGATCGGCTTGTAAGCAGCTGGAATTTCATCAATCACCTCAGCATCTTTACGGCATTCCACGCCTTGGGTTTGTTCAATCTGATCCGCCACGCTATAACGTTTTTTGGCTTCGGTACGGCTCAATACACGACCTGCACCATGCGAACAGGAACAAAATGAATCCTGATTGCCTTTACCACGCACGATAAAGGATTTGGCCCCCATGGAGCCGGGAATAATCCCATACTCACCTAAACGTGCACGCACCGCGCCTTTACGCGTCACCAGTACTTCCTGACCAAAATGTTCTTCTTTATCAACATAGTTGTGGTGGCAGTTGACCGCCTCCACTTTAGCATTAAAGGCTTTAGGAATGATATTTCGTAATGCAACAATTGCTGCTTCCATCATCAATTCACGGTTTTTCATGGCATAGCGCTGTGCCCAACCCACAGCAAACCAATAATCATCAAAGTGTTCAGTACCCTCTACCAAGTAAGCCAAGTCCTTATCGGGTAACTGAATAAAATGCTTTTGCATATCTTGGCGGGCAAGTTCAATAAAGTAATTGCCAATGGCATTGCCCACGCCACGCGAACCTGAATGCAGCATCACCCAAACCTGTTGATGCTCATCTAAGCAAATTTCAACAAAGTGATTTCCCGTACCTAAAGTGCCGAGTTGTTTATGATTATTGGTCTTTTTAAAACGTGGGTGTTTGGCACAGATCAAATCAAAATCGGCTTTGAGTTCAGCCCAGACCTGATCGACACGTGCAGTGGTGTTTTCCCAAGAACCACGATCGCGGCGGCCACGGCCTTTGGTCATGCCATGTGGAATGAGCCGTTCGAGTTCATGACGTAAGCCGAGCAAATTATCGGGTAAATCAGATGCATTCAAGCTGGTACGCGCAGCCATCATACCGCAACCGATATCCACACCCACCGCAGCAGGGATGATCGCGCCTTTACTTGGGATCACACTGCCGATCGTCGCACCAATCCCAACATGCACATCTGGCATAACCGCCATCCATTTGTAAATAAATGGCATTTGTGCGGCTTTTAACAATTGGCTTTTGGCGTTCTCATCGACGTGAACCCCTTTGGTCCACATTTTGATGGGCACGCCCTGATCATTTTGAATGACTTGATAAGCACGGTTATTTTCGGCTTGTTTTTTTATCTGTTGATTGACTGGCATGGTCATTTGATCTTTCCTCATCAAAACCCACCGACCAAGCGTTTGTCGGTAGGTGACTGTAGTATACATCCCATGATGTACCCCCTGTATATTGCAGTGAGCGTGCCAAGTTTGATTTGGGTGAGCATGTTTTATATTAAGTTACTGATTTTAAAATGTTAAATATTTTAAACTAAATAAATAGCTTGCATGAGTGACGTGGTGGTTTGATATTTTTATATATAAATAGATAGATTTATATTTTTAAAGATATTAGTTATGGGGGCGACAGACGTAAGTCAGTCAATCACCTTTAAATAGCCGAGGATTTTTAAATTACTGATCTACTCGCGTTCAACGCGCACAACTAAACTAGAAATCTCCGATGTCTCGGTGATAGAGCTGTTGGAGTTGGCCGCTGGCATCCAAGTGATATTGATCAAAATCATCCGCCAAATAGAACTCGCCTTGATAGTTTGCTGCGACTTCATTTGCCAAAAGCTTAAAGCCTGCGGTGTTGTGATAGCGAGGACTAAAGTGAGTCAGGATGAGATAGGGTAACTGTTGCTGCTGTGCAAACTGCGCCAACATCTTGGCAGAACTGTGCATGTGCGCTGGCCCAATCCGATCGAGACAGGCTTGATCGTAGGTGGACTCATGTATCAACAGATGCGCGGCTTGGCAGGCGGTACTCAATAACTCGGGCTGATCGTTATCACCAGCAATCACAGCACGTACTGTTTGCCTGCTCGTAATCACAAAGTCCGCAGGGTCTAACTGTTGACCCAGCCATTCAACAGTCTGACCTTGTTGTAATGCTCCCCACAACTCACCTTTGGGAAGACCGATGGCATGCAAGGCCTCAGTATTGAGTTTGCGTTGGGTCTGAACAGCGTTGATGCTAAAGGCATAACAGGGCACGCGGTGATGCAAGGCATGACTTTGAATGGAAAGGTTTTTATTCAGGCTGTGCGCGGTGCTTAAGTGACGAGCATCGATAAACTGGATTGAATAGGGCAGATGTAAATCGGTCAGGCGCATGCTGGCTGTTAACCAAGCTTGGATTTCTACTGGTGCGATTAAGGTTAATGGCTGTTGTCTGCCATTCATCCCAGCACTGGCCAGTAATCCCATCAATCCATAGCAGTGATCGCCGTGAACATGGGTGATGCAGACGGCAATGAGATGCTGTAATGACAGCTTGGTGTGTTGAATGCGATGCTGCGTCCCTTCACCCGCATCGATCAGCAACCAGTCTTTGCTGTGACGGTCTTTAATCGCCAATCCAGAGACATTGCGATAGCGCGTCGGTACACCAGAAGAGGTGCCTAAAAAAGTGAAATGCAGCATATTTTTCTACAGCCTAACTGATCCTGAGCGCCTATCTTAATTCAAATGATGTTCTGAGATATGCATTGCTATATATTATTGGCACTCTGTATAAAATTTTATAGTTCGTATGATAAAAACCAAGACCAAGAAAACTGTCGTGATTGGCTTTATCGGCTCGACCTTAGATCAAGGTCGTAAGCCTGATCGCTGGCAACGTTGGCGGCCAACGATGAGCTTGTTGATGCATGAAGATCTCATCGTGGATGAACTGGTACTGTTGCATGATCGGCGTTCACAAAATCTACTCCAGTTGCTCACTGCGGATGCCGCACAAGTTTCGCCTGATACCCAAGTGACGGGAATCAAAGTCAGTATCCGTGATGCTTGGGATTTCTCGGAGATGTATGGTGCGCTGTATGACTTTGTGAAAAGCTATGCCTTTGATACGGAAAACAATCAATATTTGCTGCATATCACCACCGGGACACATGTGGCACAAATTTGTTGGTACTTATTGATCGATGGGCATTATTTACCGGCCAAGCTGATTCAGGCGGCACCGACTGCGAAACAGCAGCCTGAGGGTGAGTATCGGATTATCGATCTAGATTTGTCACGCTATGCGGCGCTGACACAACGCTTTGAACATGAGCAAAATCAAAATTGGCAACAGCTGAAAGCGCAAATCGCCACCCGCAATCAAAGCTTTAACCAACTGATCCAAGAGGTAGAATTGGTCGCGACCCGTTCCAATGCACCCATCCTGGTGATGGGGGCGACAGGTGTGGGCAAGTCGCAACTGGCCAAGCAAATCTATCAATTGAAAAAAGATAAATTTCAACTCAGTGGGCGCTTTATTGATGTTAACTGCGCCACCTTGATCGGGGATAGCGCCATGTCCGCTTTGTTCGGTCATCACAAAGGTGCATTTACTGGGGCAGTGACGGCGCGGACGGGTTTGCTGAAAAGCGCTGATCAAGGTTTATTGTTTCTGGATGAAATCGCCGAATTGGGCTTGGATGAGCAGGCGATGTTACTCAAGGCGCTTGAAGAGAAACGCTTCTTTCCTGTGGGGAGCGATCGTGAGGTTGAAGCAGATTTTCAATTGATCGCAGGCACCAACCGTGACTTGCGTGAAGAAGTTCGTGCGGGGCGTTTTCGTGAGGATTTGTGGGCGCGCTTGAATACGTGGACATTTTTTCTTCCCCAATTGATCGATCGCCGTGAAGATCTAGAACCAAATATTCACTACGAGTTACAACGCTTTGCTCAACAGCAACAGCGCCAATTACGCTTTCAAACCGATGCCTTAGCCCAGTACTTGGACTTTGCCCAATCTGAACAGGCCACATGGCAGGGCAATTTTCGAGATCTTGCCGCCAGCGTGACCCGTATGGCGACCTTGAGTTCGGGGTCACGAATTGGAGTCGCAGAAGTGCGCGCAGAAATTCAACGTCTGAAACAATTGTGGCAACGACAACCCACAGCAGCGCAGACCACTGACCTCAGTCATTGGTTGAGTGCGGATCAAGTGCAAGGCTTGGATGAGTTTGATCGTATCCAATTGACTGGCGTGATTGAGATTTGTCTCGCTTGTAAGTCGATGGCTGAAGCTGGGCGGAGGTTATTTGCACAGTCGCGTTTACAACGCCAGAGCAGCAATGACAGTGATCGAGTCAAAAAATACTTGGCCAAGTTTGGATTGCGCTGGGAGCACTTGCATCAGCGCTGATGCGTGGACTTAAGTCGTGACGTTGAGAAAACGTGAGATCGCTTGGCGCAGTTGATTGAGATAGCCAGTAAAGTAATGATTGGCGCCCGGCAAGACCGTGATCAAGTGGCGCTGTGGACGTGCCCATGTCATCAGATCCGAGAGCAGGG
>JASLIY010000088.1 GCA_030152675.1 Acinetobacter sp. | reverse complement strand
GATGTCTTCACTGAAGTTGATGCAGCCAAAGCTTATGTACAACAGCATGGTGCACCGATCGTGATCAAAGCTGACGGCTTAGCAGCAGGTAAAGGCGTGATCGTGGCGATGAGCAATGATGAAGCTTTTGCCGCTATTGATGACATGCTTGCTGGCAATAAGTTCGGTGACGCGGGTTCACGTGTTGTGGTCGAGCAATTCCTTGATGGTGAAGAAGCCTCTTTCATTTGTATGATCGATGGCAACAACATCCTGCCGATGGCGACCTCACAAGATCACAAACGAATTTTTGAAGCCGACCAAGGTCCAAACACTGGCGGCATGGGCGCTTACTCCCCTGCACCGGTGGTCACAGCTGAAGTCTTTGAACGTGTCATGCAACAAGTGATGCGCCCAACCGTAGAGGGTATGGCCAAAGATGGTCATGTCTATACCGGCTTCTTATATGCAGGTTTGATGATCGATCAACAGGGTCAACCGCGTGTGATCGAATTCAACTGCCGTTTCGGTGATCCTGAAACTCAGCCGATCATGATGCGTTTACAGTCTTCATTGGTTGAACTCATCGAAGCTGGACTGGCAGCTGAACTACCGGCTGAAGCCCAATGGGATGAACGCAAAACAGTCGGGATCGTCTTGGCTGCGGAAGGCTACCCAGAAACGGTACGTAGCGGTGATGTGATTCATGGTTTAGATACTGTTATGCCAGACACAAAAGTCTTCCATGCAGGTACACAGCTGAATGCCAACAATGACGTCATCACTGCCGGTGGACGTGTGCTTTGCGCCACTGCGATTGGTGATAGCATTGCTGATGCACAAGCCAAAGCCTTACAGCTCTGCCAAAACGTGACCTTTGCCGGTGCCCAATATCGTAAGGATATTGGCTACCGCGCCATTGCACGAGAATTGGCTCAAGAAAGCTAAGTCATTCGGTTGTCGCAGCCCGTGATTCAACCTCAATGAATCGCAGATCAAGCCGCATATTGTGCTCAATATGCGGCTTTTTCGATGCCCACGCTCAAGGCCTTATCAAATTTTAATCAGGTTCATCTATTCTATATATTTTATATTCATATTAAATTGATTTTTAATTCATTTAATTCTGTTTAAAACTACATATACTCAGCGCATGGATTTTGAGTGATTCTGTACACAGTGCATCGCCTGAAGCACATCAGGCTTGGCTAAAACCTGTCCGCATTTGCGGGGATTGATACCGTTCAATAAAGCTGTGAAATTAACAAATTTTTGAGTGAAATTTCACTTGAGTTGATTTGACACATGGGGTGAACTGTAGCATGTACCATGAGGATTGAAGATTTGTGTTACTCAGGGGTACGCACCTCACGATGCTGAGGTGTCATGATAAAAAATTAATCCACGTGTGGTCCTATTGACGCGCTTTGGATTGTTGCTATGAAAACTGTTTTTCCAGATGAGGACATCTGTCATGAATAAACTGATCAGTCTTTTTTTAAGTTTTTTCGTCGCGCTGATCGCGGCCTGTAGTAAAGCGCCAGAAGAAAATAAAGCCACCGCGACGGGCGATGCAACGACACAAAAAGTCGTTATTGCATCAACAGGTTCCGATGCGGATGTCTGGCGTTATATCGCAACACTCCCAGAAACCAAAGCTGCTGGGGTGCAGATTGAAGTTAAAAACTTTAGTGACTATGTGGCGATGAATATGGCCACGGCCAATAAAGAAGTTGATCTTAACGCCTTTCAATCTTATAACTATATGTTAGCGTTTAACGCGCAAAGCAAAGATAAAGTGGCTGCTGTCTCAACCACCTATATCGAACCAATGGGAATTTATAGCGACAAATATAAAAAGCTTGATCAAGTGCCAGCGAATGCAAAAATTGCAATTCCAAATGATGCAGCCAATGAATCACGCGCACTCAGCCTATTACAGACTGCAGGTTTGATTAAACTCAAAGCTGATTTTGATCCCGTTCAAGGTACGCTCAATGATGTAATTGAAAACTCTAAAAACATTCAAATCAAAACCATTCCGATGGCCACTGCAGTACGTGTAAAATCTGAAATGGATGCAATTGTATTGGGCAATACTTTGGCAATGGAAGGTGGTTTAAACGTATTGAAAGATGCGATCTATTATGAGCCAGCAGATCAAAGTACCAAACTATATGTCAACCTATTGGCCACCGCTGCAGGTCGTGAAACTGATCCAACTTTGATTAAAGTGGGTGCCTTGTATCATAGCGAAGCAGTGAAAAAATATATTGACGAGCATTTTGGTGGTACTAAAATCGACGTCAATAAACCTTTGAGTTATTTAACTGACACTCAATAATTTAATTTAATTCTCCGGTGTTTGGTCAAAACAGGCATGCTTAGGCTGCCTGTTTTGTAATTTTTATCAGGTGTAGTGCGGATTCTTGACTGAACTGGCAACTGCCCCTATCGAACAGTTTTGCGATTATGATTCAATTTAAAAATATTTCGAAAGATTATCAATTGAAAGGTCAACGTGTTCGAGCACTTGATCAAATCAATTTGGATATTCCTGCGGGG
>JASLIY010000017.1 GCA_030152675.1 Acinetobacter sp. | reverse complement strand
CCTTGCCCCGACTTTAAAACCCAACGCCAACAGGCTAAGCTGTAAAGCACTTTACTGATATATAGGCATAAGGCGACCGCATGATGCATTTTAAATCTATACTCGCTGCACTGAGCGTCCTGAGCCTCAGCGCATGTAGCCAAACTCCCGTCAATCCCAATGCACCGGTGGTGCTTGAGCAGCATAAAAATATTCAAGCTGAGCCTGCGACCACGCACAATCAAGCACGACTGATTCGCCAAAAAGACAACTGCGTGATTGAATTTACCGGCAACTTCCACTCTGGCAAAGCCACTGAGTATTGGATCTTTCAAGCAGAGCAGTTAATTTCGGCCTTTAGCCAAGTCGATGCTGCGGTTGAAAATACTCAGACCATCTTTGATGTCACTGATCCAGAAAAACTGGCCAACTTTAAAATGCTGCAAAAAAACTTCACAGCCACTCAACTGGCCAAATGCCACTAAATGGTCAAATCTGAACACTGGATTTTGATTAAGATCTTGATGCGCTTTTAAATATCTCATTTACTGCTCATCCATCTGCGCATGACGTTCAAATGTCATTTATATTCAGTGTTCAAGCCAGTGATAGCCGTGCTTTTCGGCTATTGCATTCACCCGCATTGACGGCTATAGATAGAAAAAAATAATCATGAGCATGCACAATGAAGCACGAAATCGTACTGGTGACAGGCGCTACAGGATTTATTGGTTCACACTTGGTTCAGTATTTATTGGCCCGACATTATCAAGTCATTGCGCTCACTCGGCGTGCAACCCCACCCTTTGAACAACAAAACTTAAGTTGGATTGGTGATTTCAATGAGATCACATTCGCTCAGATCGACTATGTGATTAACTTGGCGGGGGAAAGTATCGGTCAAGGCCGGTGGAGCAAAGCCCGTAAAAAAACCTTAATGGACAGCCGGATCGAAACCACCCATGCGCTGTATCAGTATTTAGAACAACATAAAATTTATCCCAAATGCATCATCTCGGCTTCGGCCGTGGGTTACTATGGCATTGACCCCACCGAACAATGGCAGCAAAACTGCACCGAACAAGCTGATTCACAAGCGATCTTTATGTCAGAGCTATGTCAGTATTGGGAACGCAGTGCACTGAGTTTCTTTAGGCAAAATACCAAAATCATTCGGATGGGCATCGTATTTGGCCAAAATGGTGGCATCCTCAGTCAAATGCTGCTCCCGATCAAATTGAACTTATTTGGGCGAATGGGGCACGGCCGACAACCCTTGGTCTGGGTGCATTTAGAGGATGTGCTCAGCGCGATCGAGTTTTTGATGCAACATGACACTGCACACGATATTTTCAATCTGGTCGCACCAAGTAAAAATCGCCAATATCAATTTGCCAAATTTGCCGCGCAACAGTTGAACCGTAAACCGTTTTTTTCACTGCCGAGCACATTATTGAAATATATTCTCGGCGAGCAATCACAACTGATCTTAAATGGCCAATTTGTGACGCCATATGCGCTTGAACAAGCCGGCTTTCAATTTAAATTCACCCAACTTGAGGCGGCTTTAAGCGATCTGTTGCCATCACGTTCTACGCAAGGTTTGGAACACGAAGGCGACTAAGCCCTAGACTGGGCTTAGATCAACGTTTAGCTATCAGGCTTACATATAATCGGCTAAAAAAACCATGAGTTGGCCTTGTTTGAGGGATTGTACGCTGACATGGCAGAGTTCATTGTGATGCGCAGCAACCATGGTTTTTATGTCTTTGAATGATTTGTTTTTTCCGTGATGTTGTCGTTGTAGCTGATGTAACTCCGCACATCCATTTTTTTGATCTTGTGCTGAACAAGTAAATTCTGAAATCTTGCCATCTATGCGTATGGTTTTTGCATGAGTCACGTTGATCGATGCGATCAAGATTAGAGCAAAAGCCATCAAGATTTTCATTATAGACTCCCATTTATACTGACTATTTATAGAATCTTAAAAATATAACGCTGTGATTTATCTCCAAACTTATGTTGCTGTGTGTATGCTTTTAAGAACAGTTTGCCCCAATATTGCGTTTATGATTAAGATGCAGCATTAGACTTCGATGACCTCCTTTTATCGACTGAAACTGGAATATCAGATCATGGCTTGGATTAAAACAGCTCTCCTCACCACGGCAATCTTGGCAACGACACTGTCCCAAGCAGCGCCAAAACCAAGTAACGACGGTGCTCAAAACAATGCCAAAGCACCGGCTCATCCACCTTATGGAGAAAACCCTAATATTTTTAAGGTTTTTGCTTATAAAACACAAGAGAAAGTTATCAACACCGCTGATAAAGTAGGCGAAGCCACCGAAAATGGCATTTCTAAGATCAAACCGAAGCTCGATCAGGCTTGGGACACGGTCACTTCAGCCCCAAATGGCGTGGTGCCGATCGAGTCAAAACCCTTGAGCCAATCCTCAGCTGCACCACAGTCGGCACCTGCCGCACCGCAACCGCAACCGCAACCGCAACCGCAACCACCGATTGTTGCCCCAAGTCCTTCAGCAACACCAGCAGCGAAGCCAACGATTGACTCCACGCAAACACCAGCACAATCGAATGCCCCTGCGGATGCCCGCCCAGCCTCACAGCCTATTTCAAATGCAGAGCCGTTGCCGCAACTTGCGCCACTTAAACCTGCGCAGGCTGACGCCCCAGCAAGCGACAAAGCGCAATCCGCTGTATTTTATCTTTAAGCTTGAAATGGTCAGATCAATGGGGACAATGATCAGGGATGCAGGTTATCACCGAGGGTGGATATAACCTGCGCCGAGGGGGATGCAGCATGAAGGCTGAATTCGACTGAGGGAATTATTTGCTGGCAAATACTTGTCGGATTGGTTGGCCTTGTTGAAAAGCCAAAGTGTTTTCTCGCATTTGCTGCACGATACGTTGGCGTGCGTCAACACTGCCCCATGCGCTATGCGGCGTGATGATCAGGTTTGGAATATTGCCTTGTAACAGCACATGATCTGCTGGGGGTGGCTCGACGGCCAAGACATCCATCGCTGCAGCCGCAATTTGCCCTTGCTGCAAAGCCACGGCCAAAGCTTGCTCATCGACGATGCCACCACGCGCACAGTTAATCAAACGTGCCGTCGGTTTCATCGCGGCCAATGCATCGGCATCAATTAAGTTGCGGGTCTGCTCTGTCAAAGGACAGTGTAAGCTCAGAAAGTCCACTTGCGGTAACAGTTGCTCGAGGGCGATACGACCGTCACTCTGCGGACGATTGGGCAATCCAGCCACGATGACCTTCATCTCAAAGGCGCGTGCCAGCTTTGCCACAGCCTGCCCCAATTCGCCATAACCGACGATTCCCAAGGTCTTGCCCGCCAATTCCACGATGGGATAGTCCAACAAACAAAACTGAGC
>JASLIY010000340.1 GCA_030152675.1 Acinetobacter sp. | reverse complement strand
GATCAGCAAGGTGCAGCATCGACTTTTAGCCCCGTCAATGTTTGGGATATTCGGCTCATCGCAGGCAACGTTCACGACTTTCAAGTGCCTGTCGATCACAATACCTTGTTGGTGGTCTTAGAAGGCACTGTGATGATCAATAGCAATCAAGTTGTGAAAGATCATTCTGTGGTTTTGTTTGCCCAAGATGCTGATCCAGATCTGCAGATTGAAGCCCTAGGCGATGTGAAGTGTTTGATCTTGACAGGTAAACCGTTAAATGAACCGATCCAAGGCTATGGTCCATTTGTCATGAATACCCAAGCTGAAATCATTGCTGCTTTTCATGATTTTAATCAAGGGAAGTTTGGGGAAATTGCGATTGAAACCTAAATCCAGTGATGTCTAGCACTTTAACATCAGCATGTAGATATCGGTTAATCCAAAGATTGGCCGATATATTCAATGATCGGTATTTAAAAAAAGAAAAGGGCTTCGCTCCTATTTTCACAAAAGTGAAACCCTTTACGCTGTAAAGACTCTTCTCATTTTACACTTTTTTTGTGATGCATTACTCGTTTTTGTGAACGCATATTAACCAAGTAATCACGCTTTGTAAATGATCTATAAGTAAAATGGTGGATTTATCTTATTTTTTTAAAAAGATTTTTTATAAAATATTAGAAAATATTGATTTTTTGTTGGATGTAAATTAATAACCTATGTTTAAAATGTATTCGTAATGATCATAGTACGGATGCTTGAGAACAGTGCGAAAAACAAGAAATCTGGAACTTTTTAATAAGGTCTTTCAAGACGTCATCATTCATAATGAATCACATCATCAACGCATGGATAACAACTGTGAAGATAGCAGTGATTGGTAGCGGTATGGCCGGACTGGCAACGGCAAGAATTCTAAAAGACGCCGGGCATGATATTACGATCTTTGAAGCGCTTGCGGGTCGTGGTATGGATAGTCACAGTCTGACTTTCGAAGACGGTCTCATCGATGCTCCGCTTCGCGTGATGAATCCGCATTTATGGAAAAATACACTTAGTTTAGCTGCATATGTGGGAATTCCAACATTTCCAGTACGCACATATATGGCGTGTAGTTGGTTATTTGAAGATCGTACCGAAACTTGGTTGACCACGACGCGTAGTCGTATTGGGAACTTCCCGATTATTAATAACCGTAAGGGCATCAAGCAGTATGGTTGGCGTCTGGTCAAAGGCATGCTGCAGTTAAAAACTGCGATTCATCAATTCTTTAAATCTAAAGATCAAGACATTACCTTGGCTGAATTTATCAATCAGCATCATATCGAAGAAGTCTTTTGGCACGGTGCGGTAATGCCGGTTCTTTATACCATTTGTACTTGCAATCCGAAGACCATTGGTGATTGGCCTGCCAAACCCCTCTTAACCTTTTTAAGACAGTTGACTGACGGTGATGCGCTATTGCGTTTACAGGGCGGTACACCGGCACTGGTCGACAAACTGATTGAAGGTATTGAGATTCGTAGTGGCTCTGCGATCAAGCAAGTGACTGAGCAAGATGATCAAATATTGCTCATCAATGATACAGATGAGCGTGATTATTTCGATCGTGTGGTGGTGGCAACTCCAACCTCCAAGATCGAAGGCTTCCTTGATCAAACTCAATTTGCAGATGACATTGCTTTATTGAAACAGTTCCGTTTTGAACAAGGCGATCTGGTCATTCATACTGATAGTTCAGTGATGCCACCGAATCGTAAAGATTGGGCGGTATTGAGTTATATGATGGATCGTAAATTTACCCGTCAACAATTTACCGTGTGGCTCAACTCAATCGAACCAAGCTTGGTTGGTAAAAGTCCAGTCTTTCAAACTTGGCGTCCTGTTACAGACATTGATCCAAAGAAAGTGATTTCGGTGGTGAGCCTAAATCGCGCAGTGGTGGACTCGCAGACTGTGGCACTGAACAAAGAATTGCAACAACGTCATAAAGATGCGGATCGCAAAATATTTTATTGTGGTTCATGGTCATGTGATGGCTTGCCGATCCTTGAGTCTGCTGTGACCTCTGCGATGCATATCGCTGAAATCTTTGGTGCGCCATTACCCTTCATTGGCTTAAAACCTAAAGTTGAAGTCGCGCCTCAGTTGGGTTACTGATCTTTACATTGACAGCGAGTGCAACTTTGAATAGCGTATTGTTTTGAATTGATCAAAGTCATTCGATATGTATCTATCTGATATGAAGCCAGCGAGTCATTCCGTATGAGTCGTTGGTTGTCTATTTTACCTCCTCACGCACACAAATATGCCATCGACAGTGCTTATCTAGGGGATGACACGACATTGGCATGGCGTAATCTCGGTTATTGGGATGCGAACACGCAGGACTATTCCCAAGCCTGCCGCCAGTTGGCGGATCATCTGGCACAAGCCGTGCAGCTCAAGGCCTCCGATCAGGTCTTGGATTTGGGTTGCGGACAGGGTGCCAGTTTGCAGCATTGGCAGCAGGCCTATGCGGTTACATCGTTGAGTGCTGTGGAGTTGCAACAGTCCTGTATCACTCAAATACAGCAGCATCTCTCGCCGTGTCCAAGCTTATACACAGGTGATTTTTATCAATTAGCAGACTTGCAGCTTGCTCAGGTTTTTGATGTGGTGCTGTGTATCGATGCCGCCTATCACGCTCCGGTAGAGCGCTTACTCAATGCTGTGCGCAGTGTATTGAAACCACAGGGGCGTTTGGGTTTTCATTGCTTGATCTGGACAGAGAAGTTTGCTCAGCTGAGTCGGTTGAAGCAACAGCGCTATAAATATCTCCTCAAAGCCGCCGATGTCAATTTCTATGATCTGAATACTGAAGTGCAATTACGACAGTTACTGCAACAGAACTGTTTTGATCAGATCGAGGTTAAAGATATTAGTGCTGCTGTCTTGGCTGGATTTGCAGATCATGTTCAACGCTTAGCCCCGCCACGTTGGAAACAACGGATGACTTTTGACTACGCCAAGATCGCCATGACCGCCAAGCTATGTCGCTACCTATATCAAGATGGGGTGATTCGCTATGTGCAGGTGAGTGCTCAGGAGTTGAACTAAATAGAAAGACGCAAGACTGAAAAACAAAAGATTTAGATCAATAGTATGAGATAAAAAAAAAGCCCATCGATGTATCGCATCGGTGGGCTTTTTTTTTATCTCATACTATTGATCTAAATCTTTTGTTTTTCAGTCTTGCGTCTTTCTATTTA
>JASLIY010000332.1 GCA_030152675.1 Acinetobacter sp. | reverse complement strand
CCTGGCGTACCATCAACAGCGGTATATTTGGTAAAACCATTATTAATCGCTGCAATAGCTGCATCTTTGATGTGTTGTGGAGTATCAAAATCAGGTTCACCCGCACCAAGACCAATCACGTTTTTACCCGCAGCTTTGAGTTCTGCAGCTTTGTTGGTCACAGCAAGTGTAGGGGACGGTTTGATGGCATTGACACGATCAGACAGACGTACGTCCACGGCAGTATTCCTTCTTATAGGGATAAAAAAATAAAAAAAGCATATTATCTTAGCCTAAAAAAAGATTTAATGGGATGAAAATTCAAACAAATGAATAAATTTCGTCAAATCCGAAATCAAGCTTATAAAAATGAATCCAAAGCTTGATCAGCAGCCAACATGGGTAGCAACTTTGTCGAAAAAAATTTAAAATCAACGCCCATTCAGATTGAGCATTCCAGCATGTCAAAAGTCAAAAAAGTAGCGGTTAAACTCCCATTTCCGGTTCCGACCCAATCACAAACGGGTGAAGAGGAGAGCGTACATAACGCAGTACGCCCGAAACCAGAAGGTTATGCAGATCGTACTTGGGCACCACCACGCGGGACACGTCGTTCATTCGGTAAACGCTAAGCTGAATCAAGAGATGGCTGAGTTTGAGGCCAGATCGCGGTCGTGATGGATGCAAGTTCCATGACGATGAGATGATGATTCATGATTGTAAATAAACGGATGCTCCCATCGATTTAGATTCAATCTTCGGCAGGGATGCTTAAGTGGTAATAGTGACGCTTTTTTTCATACATGATGGCATCTGCACGTTTTAACATATCTTCGACTGTTTCATCCTCAGTGGTTGTGGCCTGTCCCATCGAGAGGCTGATCGGTTGGGTCGAATAAAATTGATTGTCGATATGCAATAATTCTTCAAGCGTTTGCATGGTGCTTTCAAGATGTACGTGATGTGCACCTGGCATCAAAATCACAAATTCATCGCCGCCAATTCTTGATGCACTATAGGTGGTGTTGTGGATGGTGCGATTGAGGATGTTGCCTAAGCGGCGCAGTAAATTGTCACCATTATCATGACCATAACGGTCATTGCTCTCTTTGAGTCCATTCATATCCAAAAAGATCGCAGACACTGGACGTAACACACTGCGTTCGAGGCGATTCAGTTCTTCGGTATAAAACGAGCGATTAAACAGTTTGGTCAACACATCGTGTTTGCCCAAATATTCCAAATAGTTTTCAGCTTTTTTGCGCGCAGTAATATCGGTCAGCGCAATTTGCACCACACTCCAATCCTGCTCATAGCCAGGGAATACAGTGAACTGCAACAATACATTGCGAATCGAGCCATCTAGTGCGTAGTTGACTGCTTCGCGCTGGTGGTGAATTTTGCCATCCCAGAGTTCGATCAATTGTTCTCTAAAGGTTTGATACATTTCTTTGGCAAATATTTTATGGGTGTTTTTAAACAGGCTATCTTTGTCGGGGGCATTGAACAGATCTAAGGTGGCTTGATTGACATCGAGCAACACAATATCGTCGATACACAGGCTGACAAAGTCATTGTGTACATCGAGGAAGGTGCGGAAATCATCAATTCCCATATCTCGTAAGCGATCTAAACGGATTTTAACTCGGCTAAAATCTTCGACCCACAATGAGGTCGGAGAATAATGGAATCTAGATTCGGCCAAGCGCCGTGCTTGTTGATAATCGGTAATATCTTCGGTGGTAAGTAGAATCCTTGCCAAGTCGTGCTCATGACCGGGCAGCACCACACCACGGAGTTTAATATCGAGTGCCTTCCCTGTGATGCTGTAGTTGACCGTGGTGTTGGAAAATTCAGTTTTACCATTCCATAAGGCCACTAGTTCCAACAGGTGTGTGACAAACATTTCTTTTTGAAAGATGCGATCCAGATTGTCACATAAATGCGCTAGGTCTCTCGCTGCAAACAGCTGTAGGGTTTTCGGATTGACCTGAATGATTTTGATCAGGCGTGCGCATTGTGTAACACGAGACAGATCTTGTTCAAGATAAGCTTTGAGATCGGTAATGCCTTGCTGCTTCCAGCGATCGAATTGCGCTTTGACTTGGCTGTAGTCTTCTAACCACATCGGAATAGGTGATAAATCAAAAATTGATGAATCCAAGATATCCATATTCAAATGCCTATTTTGCAGAAGTCCTTAAGCATTGAAATATAGCATTAAATCACTTGGAACAACTCAATATAAACTTGATCGGTTACACACTTTTCTGTATTGATCGGTAAAAACACCAAACTTAAAGGGTTTGGTGTTTTATGGGGATGTGAGCGATGCGGAGAAATTTAAATATTTAATGGTTAATGTGTTTAATACTCTTGATTTTATACTTAGCGTTTAGATTTGTGCGCGGCACTGGGTGGAGCGATTTCACGTTGCCCAAGCCAAACATCGGCAAAGTCTTGTTCATTCAAGCCATACAGTTCTAACAGCGCCAAGATCACGCCACCTAGAAGTAAAGGATCTATGGCTTGCGGATCAAAACCTACAATTTTGGATTTGAGATTATATAAAATATCCTCGATCTCAAAGTCGCGATCACGGCCATTGCTGTCCACGGGTGACATGGGTGTATTGAGTAAGATTTTGGCCAGACTTTTTTCTGCTTCAGTGAGATCGAGTTGTTGTAGTGCTTCAATAGGATCATGTGCAAAGATCAGTGCAGGGTCGATCAGGGCATGCAGAAATTTCTGATTAATCTTGGGGAGGGTCTTTTCAACAAAAGGACGGAATGAACTCGGGAAGATCACCTGACGCGCAATGCCTTTAAACATTGGTGCGATTTCTTCCACTTTATAGCCAGCAACACCACAGCCCACAGCGGTGATAAAAAATTTCATTTTGGGATGATTTTTCACGTAAATTTTAAAATCATCAATATAATATTGAATTTGTGAGAGTGGCATTTGTTGTAAATGCTCATTCATGGTCGGAATCGCAAAGCTTTGACCCGCCCAACCACGGCCGACCCCCTTGGTCGCACCAAAATGTTGTAATGCGATTTTGGCTGCACCGCCAGCATGCGTGCCTGCCATATTACTGCCAAAGACAAAAATCGTATCTTCAGCTAAGTTTTTTATAATACTTTCATCATGATAGTGGTAGGTCATGGTTTGTCATACAGGCAGTGGGCGATTTCTCATGGTGCAATCGAAATGCCGACACGTCAAGGTCTAAATCGGTGCATTCTGGTTCAGCAGAGCGGAGAAGATCAGGCCTCAGCTGCGACAAGGGGAAACCCAAGTGGATCATGCGATCGGGGCATCTATATATCATTCGGCGATCCAGCGTGATTGAGGCCAGATGTTTGCTTATGCCTCAATCACGCTTGAATATTCAATATTTCCCCCAACTGAGAGAGCGTGGGTAGGATGCTTTTAAAGCTAAAAACTCAAAGCTAAAAGCGAGTTCAACGTTGACATGTCCTTTGGTTGTCTTTCGCTTTAAAATTGCCTAACCTCAATGCTTACCCATATTGTCATCAGTCCTTAGAGTTGAGAAATTAAACGTGAGCGAAAACCAGCCCTTTGAATTAGTCACCCCATATCAGCCCGCAGGGGATCAACCGCAGGCGATTGAGAAATTAGTAAAAGGAATTCAGCAAGGTTCGCACGATCAATTGTTATTGGGGGTGACGGGGTCAGGTAAGACCTACACCATGGCCAATATCATTGCGCAATTACAACGCCCAACCATTATCATGGCGCATAACAAGACCTTGGCGGCTCAGTTGTATGGAGAGTTTAAAGCCTTCTTTCCGCATAATGCGGTTGAGTATTTCGTGAGTTATTACGACTACTATCAACCTGAAGCCTATGTCCCATCTTCGGATACTTTTATTGAAAAAGATGCTGCCATCAACGATCACATAGACCAGATGCGTCTCTCTGCGACGCGTACTTTATTAGAACGCCGTGATGCCATCATTGTCGCTTCGGTCTCTGCAATTTATGGTTTGGGTGACCCCAATGCTTATATGAGCATGTTGCTGCATGTGGTGCAGGGCGATCGAATCCCCCGTGCGGATATCATTCGACGTTTAGTGGAAATGCAATACACGCGTAATGAACTCGAATTCTTACGCGGTACCTATCGCATCCGGGGTGAGATCATTGATATCTTCCCAGCAGAGTCTGATCAATATGCGATTCGGATTGAGTTGTTTGATGATGAAGTCGATTCGATTCGTTGGTTTGACCCGATCAATGGCAAGATGATCCGCAAAGTGCCACGGGTCACCATTTATCCTAAAAGCCATTACGTCACACCAAAGGCCAATCTAGAGCGTGCGATTGGCACGATTAAAACCGAACTCAAAGATCAACTTGAGTTTTTTAGAGCCAATGACAAATTACTCGAAGCACAGCGCATCGAACAGCGAACGCGCTACGACTTGGAAATGATGCAGCAATTGGGCTATACCAACGGCATTGAAAACTATTCACGTCATCTTTCTGGGCGACCAGCAGGCGAAGCACCCCCGACTTTATTTGATTATCTGCCGGATGATGCCTTGCTGATTATTGATGAATCACATGTGACCGTGCCGCAGATTGGCGCCATGTATAAAGGTGACCGCTCACGTAAGGAAAATTTGGTCAATTATGGCTTCCGTCTGCCGAGTGCCCTCGACAACCGGCCCATGAAATTTGAGGAATGGCAACGCATCGTTCCGACCACACTTTATGTCAGTGCAACGCCAGCCCTGTATGAGTTGGAACGTTCCGAAGTGGTTGCAGAGCAGGTGGTTCGCCCGACCGGACTGATCGACCCCGAGATCGAAGTACGTCCAGTACTCACCCAAGTTGATGATGTACTTTCTGAGATTAATCTTCGCAAAGCGCTCGATGAACGCGTGCTGGTGACCACATTGACCAAACGTATGGCCGAAGATCTGACCTCATACCTAAAAGAGTACGGCATCCAGGTTGCTTATTTGCATTCGGACATTGATACGGTGGAGCGCGTGAAGATTATTCATGAGCTGCGTAGTGGGGTGCATGATGTCTTGGTCGGGATCAACTTGCTTCGAGAGGGCTTGGATATGCCGGAAGTGTCTTTGGTCGCCATCTTGGATGCAGATAAAGAGGGCTTCTTGCGTTCAGAGCGCTCCCTGATTCAAACCATTGGTCGTGCGGCACGTCATTTAAATGGTAAGGCCATTCTGTATGCAGATCGGATCACTGATTCGATGCGCAAGGCGATTGATGAAACTGCGCGGCGCCGTGCCAAGCAGATTGAGTTCAATCTCAAGCATGGTATTACTCCTCGTTCAGCAGTGCGGCAAAATATCAAAGAAATCGATACCGGTGAGGTGCTTGAGGAAGAAGTATTTGATCTTGACCAGCCCGGCTATGTCCCTGCGATCACTGCTGATGAACAGCATTTGTTGTCCGATCCCAAGTTATTTGCGAAACACATTGCCAAGTTGGAAAAGGATATGCTGAAAGCCTCTAAAGAGCTGCAATTTGAACAGGCTGCAGCTTTACGCGACACCATCTTGCGGCTGAAAGCACAGGTCTTGATGTAATTCACCTAAGGTGAAGTCAAATATATTTTGTGCAAAGACGAGAGACATGGCTACAATGGAGTCGAATCTGAAGGAATTTAACTTCTGTTAAAAAAACTAGAAAAGATTGGACGACCATGACTATTCATTTGATCAAGATGTTGAACAAGGTCTGTGCGCCTCAGGTGGCGACCTTGCGTTACCTCAGTGCAATATTGTTGCTATGGGCGGCTGCGATGACGGTTCAAGCGCAGTCGCCTGTGGTGGCTGCAAGTGAAAAAGTAGAGCTCGATCGCTACCTTGGGGTGTGGTATGAGATCGCACGTAAGCCGACCCATCTTGAGAAAAAGTGTGCACGCGATGTTACGGCGAGCTACACCCTAAATGAATATTCCAATATGTTGATTGAGCATCGGTGCTTTGATGAGAACAATCAGCCAATCAAACTCTTGGGGGAAGGCTATGCGGTGAATGAGCCTTGGTATAGCAAGTTTAAGCTCAGTTTTTTACCCGAAACAATTCGTTGGTTGCCGATCGCGCAGCATGATTATTGGATTTTAAAATTTGATCCAGACTATCAAATGGTGTTGGTGGGCGCACCTGATCGCCGTCATCTGTGGGTTTTGGCCCGCCAGTCACATCCAGACCCAGAGTTGCTCAAACTATATTTGGCACATGCCAAAAGTTTGGGCTATGACTTAAAGAATTTGATTTATACCCCGCATCAGATTTCCCCATAAAGAGATACTGGGCGTTAGGGGATCTGTATCTATAAAATGCGCATCCGATTAAAATTAAATTTTCATGCAAATGTCACACTGGACCCTGATCTACTTTACAATCAGCAGATGATGCAATTGTGTTTGATTTAAAGCAGTTTTTAGCTAGCGTAAATCTAGGATCTGTTGATATTTCATCCATGTTTGCAGCAGTCGTTATTTTTAGATCGTCGCATTCTACTCGTTCACCCATTTTCACTGTAAGACATGAGGTATTAGATGTTTAAGGGAATCCTCCTTTCGATCATGGCATCTATTACCTTTGGTGCTTTGTATTTTTACACCGAATTTTTGGGTGATTTTGACAGTCAGCAAGTCTTTGGCTGGCGGATTATTGCGACACTGCCATTTCTAACCCTGTTGATGTATTTCACCGCTGAACTCAATTTGATCCGTGATATTTGGCTGCGCATCCGTCGTAAACCGATATTATTCTTGGCCTTGTTACTCACCTCGGCCATGTCTGCGCTACAGCTATGGTTGTTTTTATGGGGGCCGATTCACGGACGTGGGCTACAAGTGTCTTTGGGCTATTTTTTATTGCCCTTGGTCTTGGTGCTTTCGGGCTGCGTGTTCTACAAAGAAAAACTTTCCAAATTTCAAATGCTCGCAGTCGCGTGCGCCTTGCTGGGCGTTGGGCATGAAGTCTGGCGTCAGGGCAGTATTGCATGGGAAACCATGGTGGTTGCCGTGGGCTACTCCTTATACTTTCTGATTCGTAAAACCTTAAAGACGGATCACTTGGGAGGATTTTGGTGGGATGTCTTGCTGTGCTTACCGGTCGCGGTCTATTTTGTCCAAACTGGCATTGATCCATTTGGCGTGATTGCCCAAAATCCAGTATTGGTGTTGGTACTTGCAGGTTTGGGACTGCTGAGTGCGATTGGATTGGGCAGTTATCTCTTGGCCAGTCGCTACTTACCCTTGGTCTTGTTTGGTTTGCTGAGTTACTTAGAGCCCGTGTTATTGGCTTTGGTGGCTTTAATGTTGGGGGAGAGTATTGCTGCAGAAGAATGGTGGACTTATATCCCGATCTGGACAGCAGTATTTGTCTTGGTGCTTGAAGGTGCTTGGCATTTGCTGTCGCAACAGTACAAGATCCAAACACTAAAGTTGAACCAAAAAAGAATGCAGCAGAGGATTAATGCCAAAGAAAACAGTGAGACTTGATCAAGGAATGATTTGGATCGGATGTGACTGCGTCTACTTTGGTTGCTGAAGTGCGAGGAAAAAACTAAACAATCAGTCAAATTTGTAATACAGAATTAATAATTTATGCTGTTTTGTAAAGTTCACTCGGATAAAGCACAAAAAACCAGTCCTCAGCACAGCTTTTGATTCAAAGTTACGGCGAAATCCATTACAATTATGTCGGTTTTAAAATGAACACTATATAGATATTAAATAGAGGACGTATCTGTGAGCAAAGACACTATCACCGCCTTACACGCAGAGCATCAAGGTCGCTGGACAAACCGCGAAGAAATCGCGGAACGTATGATTGCGTTAATTGGTCAAATGTACCGTGAAAAAAATATTGTTGTTTCTGTTTACGGTCGTTCTTTAATCAACCGTTCGGTTATCCAAATTCTAAAAACACACCGTCGTACGCGTGTTCTTGATGTTGAGCTTTCTGTCGTCAACACCTTCCCAATTTTAGAAGCACTCGCAAAAGTGCAAAATATTGGGACTGCTGAAGTTGATATCGGTAAACTCGCTGTAGAGTTCAAAGAGAAAGGCGGCGATATCGATGCCTTTGTTGCGAATGCGGTTGCAAGTATTCAAGGTCATGCGACTGAAGAAGCACCGAAAGACGTAGTGCTTTACGGTTTTGGTCGTATCGGTCGTATCTTGGCGCGCTTAGTGATTAGCCAATCTGGTTTGGGTCGTGGCCTGAATCTTAAAGCGATCGTGGTACGTAAATCTTCTGATGGTGACTTGGCGAAACGTGCTTCTTTGTTACGTCGTGACTCTATTCACGGTACCTTTGCGGGTACGATTTCAGTTGACGAAGAAAATGAAGCGATCATCGCCAATGGTAACTTCATTAAAGTCATCTATGCGTCTAGCCCAAGCGAAGTTGACTATACCCAGTATGGAATCAACAATGCTTTATTGATCGACAATACAGGTAAATGGCGTGATGCTGAGGGCTTAAGTGCTCACTTGCAATGCCCAGGAATTGCCCGTGTTGTATTGACTGCGCCAAGTAAAGGCGAAATGAAAAACGTGGTCTATGGTGTAAACCACACTGACATCTTAGATGAAGACAAAATCATCTCTGCTGCAAGCTGTACCACCAATGCGATCACACCAGTACTGAAAGTATTGGATGACAAATACAAAGTGTTGAATGGTCATGTTGAAACAGTACACTCATTCACCAACGACCAAAACTTGATTGATAACTACCATAAAGCGGACCGTCGTGGTCGTGCTGCAACCTTGAACATGGTCATCACTGAAACGGGTGCAGCGAAAGCAGTAGCGAAAGCATTGCCTGCACTACAAGGTAAGTTGACAGGTAACTCGGTTCGCGTACCAACACCGAACGTTTCATTGGCTATCTTGAACTTGAATCTTGAGAAAGAAGTCGATCGCGAAGAAGTGAATGAATACATTCGTCAAATTTCGATCAACTCAAATCTACAAGGTCAAATTGGTTACACCAACTCAACTGAGGTTGTGTCAAGTGACTTTATTGGTTCACGTACTGCAGGTGTATTTGATGCACAAGCAACGATTGCTGCAGGTACACGTTTAACCGCTTATGTTTGGTATGACAACGAAGTGGGTTATAGCTGCCAAGTATTGCGTATCGCTGAGCAAATGTGTGGCGTTAACTATGCAAAAATCCCAGCTGAAACAAATGCATAATTTGTAGTGACTGGATGGAAAAGAGCTTCGGAAGAAGCTCTTTTTTTTTGCCTATCGATTGAATAATATGCAGGAGCCAATACCACAATCTTGATGTGTTATTTGCACATCTTGTTGTACAAATATGCAAATAATTCCACTTTAGTTGTGATATTTCAGACGAATATGCATAACAAATCACAAAAAAACCGTTAAACTCAGCAGACTATAACCAGCGTTTCAAGGAAAGATCGTTGCGAATTAAAACTCTAATCAGTGGAATTTTATTTCTTGTTGTCGCTGCAATTTGCGGTGTATTGATCGCAATATGGGTATTCAAGCATTTTAATATTTATATTCCACTTGAAAATCAAGCGGTCAATATTGACCTACAAGAACCACTACAAGCAAAAGTACAAATACACGATGCCTTGGATGTTGATGTAACAGGTAAGGTGAATGCAGTGATTCCGATCCATGAAAAACTCAGCATTCCGATCGCCCAAACCTTATCGCCTCATGTTTACTTCGATAACCAAGTGCCGATTAAAACCATGATTCCGGTCAAAGAAGTACTTAAGGTGGATCAGCAAATGCCGATTGATACCAAAGTACAGATTCGCGTGCTGGGTAAAGACATTAGCTTGCCACTCAAGGGGACGATTCCGATTCAAATGGATGTGCCGATTGATTTACAAGTTCCGTTGGAGCAAAAGGTACATCTTAAGTTCGATGCACCTGTGAAGGCCGCGTTAAAGGAAAATGTCAGGATTCCACTCGATGCCACACTCAATACCCAAATCCCGATCAAAGGACGGCTTAACGTACCGATTAAAACAGCACTCGATGCCACAGTTGATGTAAAAAACACCTTACCCGTCAAGATTCAAAAAGGTGAGCTGAAAATTCCACTCAACAGTTTGACTTTATCGAGAGAGGGCAAAGAGACGGCCTCACTGACAGCACCTCAGTCCGTAGCAGCACCGACAGAAAAAACGGTGAAACCACAGCAGGTGCCATGATGATTTTTAATTCCGTACGAAATATCATCTTGAGTTTCTTGTTGTTGGTGAGCCTGATTGCGGTGTTATTTTGGCTGTATCTCAATGTGCAGGCGTCGATGCACGTCTCAGCGCAAAAGGCCAATATCCAGCTCTCAGATTCTTTGCCCACACGTATTCATGTAGGGAACTTTCTAGAGGCGCATGCGAAAGGCAAACTTGATACCGTGATTGATATCGATAAAACCTTGACGTTGCCGCTCAAAGGCAAGTATTTATCCGATTTGAAGTTTTCAGTTGAAACGCCGATCACAGTGGATATTGACTATCAGACCAGTATTAAAATCAATACCGTGATGCCATTAGAAACCACAACCGACTTGGTTTATCAGAAAAAGTTCTTGCCGAAGTTTCCACTCAAGTTGGATATTCCGATCCAGTTGGATGTGCCTTTTCATTTAAAGCGTAGTTATCAGATTCCGATTCAGATCGTATTTGATGACCAGATTTATTTTGGCTTTGATGAGACCATTGATCTCCCGATCAACCATCGTTTTAAGCCAGTCTTGAACTTAAACGACCCG
Organism: Acinetobacter sp.; assembly: GCA_030152675.1. Lineage (GTDB taxonomy): Bacteria > Pseudomonadota > Gammaproteobacteria > Pseudomonadales > Moraxellaceae > Acinetobacter. The sequence goes on along the minus strand of JASLIY010000332.1, from coordinate 6,514 downwards.
ATCACCATGCATAAAGTTTCATCCTTTGATGCCACCATGTATAACAAAGAACGCGATACTGTGGCTGATCTATATATGAAATTGAATTTACCTTTAAAAAATGTCCATCCTGAGTGATGGACATTGATTCTGTTGTTTTCTTTCTCTGAAATTAACCTGCCGCATCTAGCCAAGCCATGAGTGCGGTTTCTGCATCGATTTCAGTCATTTACTGATGTATTTAAATTTCACTTTATTTCTGCTGTAAGTACTGCTGAACTCGATCTTGTATGGATTGGGTGGCATGTCCGAGGAGTTGTTCTAAGTCCTGACGCGCTGAATACATCGCACCTTTGCTGGTTTGCACATCGGCATCCACGATGACATCGACCAAGCCTGTAGGTAATCCAGCTTGGGTTAGTGCCTGTTGATAGTCGGCAGGACTTAGATTTTCATAACGGATCTCAGGCCCCGCGGCGCTGCCGATTGCTTGTGCCAGTTCAGATAGCGTAAAGCTTTGACTGGCGGCCAGCTCATAAACCTTGTTCTCGTGTCCTGTGCCTGCCATGACCACTGCTGCAGCTTGGGCATATTCTTCACGTGAGGCTGCACTTATTCTGCCATCTTGGGCACTGCCATACAGCACACCTTGGGCAATAACATGCTCAATGCTGGCTAAATAGTTTTCGTTGTACCAGTTGTTGCGTAAAAAAGTATATTTCAGGCCACTGTCACGAATCAGTTGTTCAGTTTCACGATGTTCTTGCGCAAGCCCAAGTGGACTGTCACTGGCATTGAGTAGACTGGTATAGGCGATATAGGGAACACCTGCTTCGATTGCAGCTTGAATAACGGCATGATGTTGTGGAGTGCGGCGACCGACTTCATTGGCAGAGATGAGCAGTAATTTATCAATTCCTTCTAATGCCGGCGCCAACATATCGGGTTGATCATAATTAAAATGACGTAATTGAATGCCCTGCGCGAGAAGTGCCGTGGCTTTTTCTTTATTGCGGACCAGCGCCACAATATCTTGAGCTTGAATACCGGAGCTTTGAGCGCCTTGAAGTAGAGCCTGAATGATTAAAGTACCGAGTTGGCCTGTGGCGCCTGTAATTGCAATTTTCATGATTTCACCTTGTTATATTGGTTGTTTAATCTACGAAGTGATAAGATCATAAAACTAAAGCTTTCTTATTGTAAGTACGTACCTTAAGGTAAGTATGAGGTTTTGAGTGACGCATGTGTTGATAGGTTACTTGCTGAGGGTGTGCGCAAGTGGATGGGGCATAGGTCTAAATCGATGTGAAGTTCAGAGATTTCTTAAGTAAAGATATTGATATTGAAGCAGATATAGGTGGAGGCGGTGAATGAGTAATTATGCGACAAGTGCAGTCGTTGGGCAGGTCTTATCCAATGACTGTCCATCCCGAGAAATATTGGAACATCTCACCAATAAATGGTCAGTGCTGGTATTACGTTGTTTAAGTGATGGCGTGCAACGCTTTAGTCAGTTGAGAAAGCGCATTGAAGGGGTGAGTGAAAAAATGTTGGCGCAAACGCTTAAAGTGCTTGAGCGTGATGGTTTTATTTTACGAACCGTCTATGCCGAAGTGCCTCCAAAGGTCGAGTATCAGCTCACGCTGCTTGGTGCGCAGGTGGCGGAAAAACTCAATCATTTAATTGCTTGGATTGAACGTAATTTACCCGAAATCCTCGCGAATAAAAACTAATTTGCCATCACAAGCATTCTTCCATTCACGATCTGCTCGGGAGCGCTACAGATCGAGGTGAGTGGAATTATTTTTTAAATTTGCGAATCGGATTGCCACGTTCGATGTGTGCATGCTCAAGATGTAGGGCATGTTTCTGGTCAGCCAAGGCATCTTGCTGTTGTTGCTCAAGTTTCAAAGCGATTAATTCACGTGCGCGTCGTTTATTGGCATGCTGACTACGTTCGCTCATGACTTTGACACTGATACCAGATGCGACATGTGTGGCATGCACTGCGGAGTCTGTGGTATTGACATGTTGACCGCCGCTGCCCGAGGCGCGACAGGCTTGAAATAAAATACTGTCATCGGTAGGAAGTTGTGTAGGCATACCACAGGCGGTGATGCCGATAAACCAGTTTTTACGTCGATGTTGTGGGCGCATCGGACTTTGGAAAGTCCATTGGATGCTGCCACACCAGCTTTGACTCCACTGCAGGACATTCTCGCCAGAGGCATGCATTAAGATGGATAAGTAACCAGATCGTGTCGGCGAGCTTTCGATTATCTCGAGTTGAATGTGATTTTGGCTAGCATCGCTGCGTAAAGCATCTAAAGTATATTTCACAGCCAGTTCACATTCGGCAGGGCCTTTGGCTGCACTGAGTTGGATAAATAGCATATTTTTGATAGGGGTTGATCTCTAAGGTGTTAATCAAATTTTTGTTATTAAGCATCATGTTGCGTGAGTTTTACCGGCGTTATTGCACTTGGATTTGGATTGAGCCGGAGACGTGATTGAAGGGTTCAAATGATGCGGTCGGCACTTTAATTCAGATCAAGTCTCCTGTCAAATTTTAAGCAGTTGTAAAAAACATGCTGCAGCGAACGATTCTATTCGTGAATTTTTGTAAAATATGTCAAAATAGGCGGTTTAAAATTATTTAGAGGATTGGCAGCATGCGCTTTGTTGATGAAGCAGTCATTACCGTAGAGGCTGGCGACGGTGGCAATGGCGTAGCCAGTTTTCGCCGTGAAAAATTTGTACCTTTCGGTGGCCCTGATGGCGGCGATGGGGGACGTGGTGGTAGCGTTTATATTCAGGCGGATGACAACGCTGGTACGCTGGTTGACTATCGTTATACCCGACGTTTTCGGGCTGAACGCGGTAAAAATGGTGCAGGTGCAAACTGTGCTGGACGTGGCGGCGAATCGGTCGTATTAAAAGTGCCTGTTGGGACCACGATTGTGGATACTGAGTCAGGCGATATCATCGGTGACTTGGTCAAAGATGGTCAAAAAGTTTTGGTTGCAGCGGGTGGTGATGGCGGCTTAGGTAATATTCACTTTAAGTCTTCGACGAACCGTGCACCGCGTAAGTATACGCACGGGATTAAAGGCGAATTCCGTGAAATTCGTTTAGAGTTGAAAGTCTTGGCTGATGTGGGTTTGCTCGGGATGCCAAATGCGGGTAAATCTACTTTTATCCGTGCGATTTCAGCGGCTAAACCTAAGGTTGCAGATTATCCATTTACCACTATGATTCCAAATCTCGGTGTGGTGGATGCTGATCGCCATCGTTCATTTGTGATGGCCGATATTCCTGGACTGATCGAAGGCGCTGCTGAAGGTGCTGGTCTTGGGATTCGTTTCTTAAAACATTTGGCGCGTACACGTATCTTGTTGCATATCGTTGATGTTGAACCGATTGATGGTTCTGATCCTGTGCACAATGCTAAAGCGATCATTAATGAATTGTCGAAGTTTTCTCCTACACTTGCCAAATTGCCGATGGTCTTGGTGTTGAACAAACTTGATCAACTCAGTGAAGATACACGTGAAGAATGGTGTCAGCATCTTTTAGAAGAATTGCAATGGGATGGACCAGTATTTAAAACCTCAGGTCTGCTCGAAGAAGGCACCAAGCAAGTGGTGTATTATTTGATGGATCAAATTGAGCAACAGCGTGAGCGTGAGCTTGAAGATCCTGAATATGCAGCAGAAATGAAAGCTTTCCGTGAGCAACTTGAGGCGGAAACACGTGAACAAACCATCGCAGCCAAAGAAGCATATCGCGAGTTGCGTAAAGCACAACGTGAAGCAAGTCTGTTAAGTGATGATTTAGATGACTTCGATGACGAAGATGATGGTGAAATGGAAGTTGTCTACGTTCGTTAATTCGTTAAGTAGATGATGAAGATAGTTTAGGGGTAAACATGATAGATGTGGTAGATGGACAGCGCCAGCTCAAGGCCTGTAAACGGATCGTGGTAAAGATCGGCTCATCTCTACTCACAGCAAATGGGCAAGGTTTAGATCTAGAAGCAATTTCGCATTGGGCCAAGCAAATTGTAGATCTTCACCATGCGGGTCACGAGATTATTCTGGTGACCTCCGGCGCTGTGGCAGAGGGGATGGTGCGTATGAAGTTACCTCATCGACCCACTGATTTACCCAGTCTGCAAGCCTGTGCTGCCATTGGTCAGATGGGCTTGATCCAAACATGGTCGAGTGTTTTAGACCGCCATCACATCAGAACGGCACAAGTCTTATTAACTCACGATGATCTTACCGATCGTCGTCGCTATCTCAACTCTTGTGATGCTTTGCAACAACTGATTGATTGGCATGTGATTCCGGTCATTAATGAAAATGACACCGTATCTACAGACGAAATCCGTTTTGGTGACAATGATACCTTGGCAGCGATGGTCGCAGGACAAGTCCATGCCGATCTGTTGATCATCTTGACCGATCAACAAGGCATGTTTGATGCTGATCCACGCAGCAACCCCGAGGCCAAGTTACTCTCTACCGTACGTGCACTCGATGAAACTTTGTTCGAGATGGCGGGGGGGAGTGGCACACTCGGTACAGGCGGGATGCTGACGAAGGTACGCGCTGCACGTTTGGCGGCCAAATCTGGTTGTCCAACCTTGATTGCCAGCGGTGAAAGTGATCGTGTCTTGGCACGTCTGATGGCCGGTGAGCTATTGGGTACGTTGTTTATTACCGATGATGATCGCATGACCGCACACCAGCAATGGCTTGCGGCGCATCTACAAACAGCAGGTCGCTTGGTGATTGATGATGGCGCTGTCAATGCCATCAAAACTCAGCACCGCAGTTTGTTGCCAGTCGGGGTAAAAGCGATTGAGGGGCATTTTGATCGTGGTGATGTGGTGGAGTGTGTGGATCCTAAAGGTAAACGCGTTGCAGTTGGACGGGTGAATTTTAGTTCACGCTCTGCAGAGTTGGTTAAAGGTCTGGCCTCTGACAAAGTCTACCAAGTCTTGGGTGAGGCGCGGTCTTTGGAAATGATTCATCGCAATCATATGGCGATTTATTGAGACTTATAGATTCAATATTTAAGCTCTAAAGCCCGTTTCGACGGGCTTTTTTATGGTATGGGCTGATTGGATTTTGTTAGATCAACTCATGATCCAGATCACTAATATGCGGCAAGCTTTGATCTTGACCAGTCATATAAGGATAGTCGGCTAAGCTCAACATGTCTAAGTCTTCTTTGCTGTTGCCATAGGCATAAATTTTGTTATAGGCAGACAGCTTGTATTTTTCCAAGATGCGAATCCGCTTCTGTGCTGAACTACAATCAGGGCTGGCAAATCTTCCTGTGAAGCGCTGCGCTTCAATCTCAGTTTCTGTGCAAATCAAGTCGATATTCAATAGCTGACAAATAGGTTCAAGATAAAGATCCAATGATGCGGAGACCAGCACCACGCTATCACCATGACGCTGATGTTTTAAGAGTTGTTGATATAAGTTGTGGTTGAGTTGCGAGAGGAGTCGCAGAGCATATTCTTCAGCAAGATTTTGCAGTTCAGGCACAGAGGCATCGCTAAACATGGCCTCGAACAGCTTGCTGCGCATGGCATGGGCGGGGTAGATGTTGAAGTAGTAGGCTTGAATCCAAGGTAAAATTTTAAAGCCTTGTTTGACAATATGTCGTTTAGACAAAGCGTAAAAGATGAACCCGGTGAAACTGTCCTTGTTGCACAGGGTGCCATCGAAATCAAATAAGGCTAAATTTTTATGCGTTTTGCGCGTTGCATACATGTTTCATAACGTCCATTTACTCGGCTTGCATACCAATTGGTATTGTAGTCACGGCTTAGTTTTGGCCCTGAAATCACCACTTGCGGCATGATGGCATAAATCGGGTCTTTGCCAGTGTGCTCTTTATACAGTTTAGAGATGGCTAAATAAGTTTGGGATTTCTCTAAACTGGCTTGTTTTTCTTTCTTTAAGTCAGTACGTATTTGTCGTGGTGAAATCAGAATATTGTATTGCACAAATAAACGATTGATGACTTTCTCGCTATCCGTGGTCATGGCCAGCGGATCACCACTTTTGTCATAAGAGAGTAGGTCACCATCCAAATCGAGTTTTGAATCAGCAACTTTGTTGAGCATTTTTTGTAATGCAGCATTACGACTTGAATACATGCCTGAGTTGTAATCAGCAAAACGATAGATTGCTTTGTCATAAGCTGCAGGGTACATCATTAAACGATGAATACCATAATATAGGCCACCATACTGAGTATAAAGCTCATCGCGTAGTTGATTGGTGTTCATACTGCTACGCTTATTGGCTTTGGCATAGTTGATATGCACCTGCATAGACCCTAAGGTCGTAATCGGATTCATTTTTTCAGCGAAGTCTTGACCGACTAACTTGGCAGCACCGGTTAAGGCACTGACATGATAATGCTTGGACATATAGGCGAAGATTTCACGATATAGTTCATCAAGATCTTGCTCATTCTTGACCTTGCTCATTTGTTTGAGGTAGTTGTCTTC
>JASLIY010000318.1 GCA_030152675.1 Acinetobacter sp. | reverse complement strand
ATGACCACCCCTGCGCCCCAAATAAATTGCTTTTTAATTTTCATTGCTGGACCTTAAATCGAATGCTTTCAATACGTGAGGCTTTAAGTACTTGAATACGCTTAAAACCTAAAAACTTTTAAAATCTAAATCTCTCAGTATTTGATTTTCTAACTGTCTAACTGTCTAAACCGCCTGAACGCGATGAGGACCCTGCAGCTTGCTGCGTCTGTTGCAGTTGCTGTTGCTGTTGCTTCAGCGATCGACTATCTCCGCCGAGTGCCACATACAAACTGACATGCGACTTGAGCAAGGCACTTTGGGTTTCGATCCATTGTTGCTCGGCCTGTAACAAGCTGCGTTCCGCATCCAGCACTTCGAGATAACTCACCACGCCGTGATCAAAACGCAACTGTGCCAAGCGTGCGCGTTCACTAAAGGCAGCCAAACCTTGCCCCTGAATCGTCAACTGTTGGCTCAGCCCATGCCGCTCTGCCAAGGCATCGGCCACTTCACGAAAGGCGTTTTGTACAGTTTTTTCATATTCAGCCACTGCGATATCGGTACGCAGTTCTGCCAAATTGACCTGATTTTTTAAACGACCTGCGGTGAAAATCGGCACGCTAATGCTCGGTGCAAAGGCCCAGACCTTAGAACCAGACTTAAACAAGCCATCAAGATCAGCACTGGCGGTGCCCAGCGACCCCGTCAAAGCAATACGCGGGAAAAATGCCGCACGTGCTGCGGCGATCTGTGCATGTTGTGCCTGTAAGCGTGCTTCCATCGCCGCCACATCGGGACGATTGAGCAACAGTGCTGACGGTAGACCTGGGGTGAGCACTTGATTGTTAAATGCCACCTGATCCAAACTCGGCACCGGCACTTGGATCGGGGTGCCGACCAATTGCGTGAGATAGTTTTGATTGAGATCACGAGCTTTTTTCAGCTCTGCCACCAAAGACTGACCTTGACTGAGCAGGGTCAATGCTTGGGTATATTCCACTTTAGAACCCGCACCGACCTCATAGCGACGTTTAAAGATCCGTACCGAGTTTTGGAAATTGCCCACGGAACGCTCAGCAAAGGCAATACGTTTTTCCAAGGCAGACAAGTTGAGATAGGTCTGTGCGACCTGCTGGATCAAGCTGTTTTGCACCGCGATTTGGTTCCACTCGGTGGCAAAAAACTGTTGCAGTGCCGACTGGTTTAAACTGCGAATCCGCCCCCATAGATCCAGCTCCCACTGGCTCAGTCCAACACCCACTTGATACTGCGAACTGGTCATGGCCTGTCGGCTATAAGACAGATCTGCGGGCACACGACCACGCTGACCACTTGCATCCGCACCAATGGTCGGATAGAGCTGAGAACGTTGAATACCATAAGCGGTTTGCGCTTCAGCAATCCGCAGGCTGGCGATCTTGAGATCTTGGTTATGGGTGAGCGCCTGTTCAATGATCTGTTCGAGCACAGGATCATTGAGATAATCCTGCCATTTCAAAATTTGAGTATCCGCTTGACCGGCATACGGATATTGCGCTGCCAATGCCACGGCGGGGGTCGCATGTGGCTGATGGTTTTGGCACGCTGCCAAGCCCATAAACAACAATGCGGCTGTTGCCGCTTTCAAATGCCTTGCCGTGATGGCGGTTGAATAGCTACGGATCGCTTGACGCGGATGACTGTCTTGAGTAGCGAGGTCAGGCAAAATCTACTCCCCCCAATAATTGGCTGAATAATATAAATGTGAATTTTTAAACATATTACGGATATGAATTTCGGCGAGCTGTTTCAGGCGCAGTTCGAGTTTCAGCTGTGGATTCATCATCCACTGTTGGATCAATCCTGAGACCGAACTTAAAATCAAATCGGCCATCATTTCGAGATCGGCATTGCGGGTAATTTCTTCTAAGGCCAGCGCTTGTCTGAGCCAGACGATAATCATCTGCTGCATTTCTTTGCGCAGCGCCAAAATCCGTTGTTTGAACTTTGGATTATGTTGCAAGCCATAAATACCGATATGAAAATAAGCTTTCACGCGATGGCTGTGCTCATGTAAACCTTCGGCAACGGCGCGGATCAGGCTTTCGATCGCCACAACGCCATATTGCCGCCAAGTCACATCACTACGCAGTTGCTCAAACCACTGTACGATCGCAGCCAAAACCTCGATCAAGAGTTGCTCTTGCGAGGCATACTGTTGTTTCAATGTGACAGCATCACAGTTTAACGCCGCAGAAAGACGATCAATGTTCAGGGCCTGAACGCCGTCTTGGGCCAAGATCAATATCGCTTGATCTAGAATGGTTGCTGTGGATGGTTTATCCGTACATTGACTATTTTTATCACAATCATCAAGCATCACTTTAATTCGCTCCCCCTGAACTTGAGCGAGTTGTAGGTGACTACTCATTGCACTTTCCCCTCAGGACATTATAAATAATGAGAAACATCTAAAATAATTAAAATAGAAAATCACAAAATATTTCAAACCAACATATATAAATTTTATCAAGGGGTCAAAATATTTTAAGGCTTTATTTTAAACTGTTGCGTCAAAAAAAATTAAATAACTACTGAAACACTTTTAAAATAAGGCGCTCAGAACAAAACCACATAAGCCCGATTACATTTTTTTATTTTAGACCTTTCCCAAAAATAGAATATTGACCACAAATAAAAATGTGATGCATTTGTCATTTAAACACTAAAACAACGAATATATCAGGACAAGAAAGCGCTCAGCAGCACTAAATCAATAAATAAAAATTCAAAAAATCATAGAATTAAATTAAATCAAGCGCCATTCAGCTCAAAAAAATTAGAATGTTTATTAAGCATCCGCACAGACCGACTGTGTAACATATAAAGTTTTCAGTATTAATTAGAGCTTTTACTCTTATTTTAAAAAACAGCTGACTTGTCATGAAAAATAATACCTGATCATTTTAATCAACTTTGTTGTTTGCTTAGATTTTTTAAAACAAAGATGAAATATTTTCATGCCTCACCTATAATTTAATAGATATTGTTTATAATGTTTTTTGTTTTAAACTAATATTCACGATGCCTAAGCAATATAGCGACCCTATAAACTTGCTCTTGTGGCATCGGATTTTAATCCAAGCCCTGCATCGCGTATTTGGTGCTGCTCAAGGTCAGTCTGGGCAGCAGCATACATCGCCCAAATGCGCCAATGGCATAAAGCAAAATTTGATGACAACCTCTTAATATTGAGTACCCGAAAATGAAGAAAAATAAGGCCGCGATGAAACGTGCCACAACGCAATTGTCGCTAGATCTGATTGAGGCACAATACGCGCTCAAGAATACCCGCGGTCAGGCCAATGCACGCAGCGTATTGATCTTGGTCGGTGGAATTGAATTTGCGGGGAAAAGTGAGGCGATTAAGCAACTGCGCGAATGGATGGACCCTCGCTATCTCTATGTCAAAGCCGATATTCCCAATGAGATCCACTCCAAGATGTTGTTTTGGCATCCTTATGTGGCGGACTTGCCCAGTCATGGCGAAATGAAACTCTTTTTTGGCAATTGGTATACCGACTTATTGGCCTCGGTGCTGTATGGTCAGGAAGCCATTTCTGAAGCCAGTTTCCAGCGCTATCAGCATGAAATGCAACGCTTTGAGCGTTATCTTCAAGACAACGGCACTGATATCGTGAAAATTTGGTTTGACCTGTCCTTGGAGACCACGCAAAAACGCATTCGCCATTTGGACTTGGCCAAAGCCCTACAGCGAGTGCCGGATTTCTCTTGGGACAACTTCCCACTCTCCAACTGGCGCAATAAAAAGCTTTATGACGATATCCAAGATATTCGTCAGCGTTTCACCTCAGACTGGATCATCATTGATGGGGAAAACGAAAAGCTCAGAAACTTTGAATTTGCCCAACAGGTGCTCAAGACCTTACAACAGGCCACGCTCCAAGCGGACACACGCCAGTTAGACATGCTGAAACAAAATGATGCGCCAGTACAACAAGTTTTACCCAAGCTCAAGCACAAACGCGGTCATGAGCCTGCTCCCTTTCAGGCAGCCCCATTACATCGTGCACTGTTGCATCCCAGCCAAGAACAGATGCCCAAGAAAGACTATAAGAAAACCCTGAAAAAGTTAGAGAAACGGTTAGCACATGCACTGCGCTACGAACCGAGACAGATCATTTTATTGTTTGAAGGGATGGATGCAGCCGGTAAAGGCGGATCGATCAAACGCATCATTCGCTATCTCGATCCCCGTGAATATCACATTCACAGTATTTCTGCGCCTGAACTGCATGAGCGACAACGGGCCTATTTATGGCGGTTTTGGAACAAGCTTTCGGTCGATGGCAGTATCAATATTTTTGATCGCAGTTGGTATGGTCGGGTGTTGGTGGAACGGGTCGAGAACTTTATTTCTGCTGAGGAATGGCAACGCAGTTATGGCGAGATCAACAACTTTGAAAAATGCCTCTCCCAATACAACACCGTGGTGATCAAATTTTGGTTATCAATTTCTAAGGATGAGCAACTCAAGCGCTTTGAGCATCGTCAAAATACACCGCAGAAGTATTTTAAGATCACCGAAGACGACTGGCGTAACCGCGAGCACTGGGATGAATATATCCAAGCCGCCTCAGACATGCTGCAACAGACCAGTACTGAGTACGCCCCGTGGCACGTGGTCGCCACCGATGATAAATACACCGCGCGGATTCAAGTGCTGAGTACCATCTTAGAACGCTTGGAGCAAAACAGTTCGCAGCTAGGTACTTGATTCCTGCCATACAGGCCGTTACTGCCGGTGCTTTAACATCCCTCCAGCACCGATCACGTTGCATCCAGTCTCGGATGCAACGTGATACTGCTAAACGTAGCCATTTTTAGTTGACTACTACAACACTCACCCCAATCTCAGCACAACAAATCGCTTGAATATGGTCTGTTTTTATTCTAAATTTTCTGTATCAAAACCACCAATAAATGACTTGGGTTTAATCATTTAATCAATAGGTATCTGTCATGAAAACGATTGGTTTATTAGGCGGCATGAGTTGGGAGTCAACAGACTTATATTACCAACACATCAATAAAATGATTCAGACCCAACTGGGTAAACTGCACTCGGCCAAAGTGATTTTGGTGAGTATTGATTTTTCAGAGGTCGCGGCATTACAACAACTTGGCTTATGGGAACAAGCTGGTGCCTATCTAAGTGAGCAAGCGCTCAAACTCGAACAAGCAGGAGCCGATTGCATCCTGCTCTGTACCAATACCATGCATAACATTGCCGATCAGATTGAAGCATCGATTTCAATTCCCTTAATCCATATCGTCAATGCCACCGCCCAAGACATCCTCAAGCAGCATATCCATAAAGTCGGATTACTCGGTACGGCGTTTACCATGGAACAAGATTTTTATAAAAACAAGCTTGTACAACAAGGAATTGATGTTCTGATCCCCGAGAAACAAGATCGAGATACGGTACATCAGATTATTTATGAGGAGCTATGTGTCGGGATAATTGACCCTACATCTAGGCAGAAATATATTGATATCGTGGAGGATTTAATCGCAGCAGGTGCGCAAGGCATCGTTCTCGGCTGTACCGAGATTTGTATGCTCATCGGAGATGTTCAGTTTTCTGTGCCCTTGTTCGATACAACCAGCATTCATGCAAAAGCAGCCGTTGATTTTGCCCTAGATCGAAATGAATCAATCAACGAGCTCGATGCAGCATCAACACAGCAACGAACCTAATAACTCACCCTAACCCTCATGCCAGTCTGTTAAGCAATCCCTTCTCATCTCTCATGCTGAAATACGTTTATTAAAAAAACAGCATGGAAATTCACTTCAAAATCCTTAACGAACTGGCATTAAGATGCGGCTAAACCCCAAGCACCACAGTCCTAAAAAACCAATAAAAACAATATAATTAGATTGCAGCATGCATAAATAAAATGACTGCAGCGGCATTGACTATAAAATTAGCACGCCGTCTACTATAATCAGGTTCGACCTATTTGATATTCGATAGATATGAAAAAAAAAGGATCATCGATTACACGGGTACTCGATATTTTAGAAACCATTGCAACTGCAAAATACCCGCCCTCTCCGCTCGACCTCGCCGTAGATCTTGATATTCCCAAACCCAGTATCCATCGCCTACTTCAGACCTTGGAACAAGAGGGATTTGTGAAATGCGATACCTATGGTGGCTTTGTGGTCGGCGATCGAACCTATAAATGGCTGATGAGTACTTGGGAACAAGAACCACGCAAGATTGAACGTCTCGCCATCCTGCAAAAGCTTTCCGATCAGATCGGAGAAACCTGCGGCATCGCCATCCTCAGCAACAACCAAATGCTGTATACCGATCGGGTGCAAACCAATTGGCCGCTACAGGTGTATTTGCCCGTTGGCTCGACCGTACCGCTGTGGTGCAGTTCAAGCGGTAAGTTATTCCTGAGTTTCTTGGAACCGACACGGCGTAAAAAAGTCTTGGCACAACTGCCGATCGCGCAAATGACCAAGAACACCATGACCCATATTGATCGTCTCGATACACATCTGGCTGAGATCTATGAAAAACAGCTCGGCACTGATAATGAAGAGTTTATCGCCGGCATGGTCGCCTGCTCAGTGCCGATCCTCAAACAAGGCAATATCATCGCCTGTCTCTATGTGCATGCGCCGACGATCCGTAAATCACTCGAAGAGCTGCAAGCCTTTGAACCCTTATTGCGTGAGGCTGCAACTGCACTCGAAAGTTTAGTCAATCTCTAAAAAAACGCCGTTCCACGTGGAAACGGCGTGATAGGCTCAGCCCGAAAGATCGAGCTGACGCTTGGATTTATGTTAATTTAGGGTCGGCATGGCAAATTGCGCACCTTCACGTACATCGCTTGCTGGCCAACGTTGAGTAATGGTTTTACGACGGGTATAGAAACGTGCACCGTCTGGACCATAAGCACTCAAGTCACCAAACAATGAACGCTTCCATCCGCCAAAGCTGTGATATGACACTGGCACTGGGAGTGGAATATTGATCCCGACCATGCCCACTTGGATGTGGTCGCTAAAGTAACGTGCCGCCTCACCATCACGGGTGTAGATACAGGTCCCGTTGCCATATTCATGATCATTGATCAATTGCATCGCCGCTTGCATGCTATCAACACGCATGATCTGTAATACTGGCCCAAAAATCTCCTCTTTATAGCTGGTCATGTCTGCAGTCACTTGGTCAATCAACGTCGCGCCCACAAAGTAACCATTTTCATAACCTTCTGGTGCGATCTGACGCCCATCGACCACGATTTTTGCACCTTGTGCTTCAGCGCTGTCGATATAGCCCAGCACTTTGGCTTTGTGTTGTGCCGTGATCACCGGACCGAAATCATTTGATTTATCAGCAAAATGTCCAACTTTAAGATCTTTCATCGCCACGGTCAGTTTTTCGATGATCTTGTCTGCGATTTCATCCCCGACCGCCACAGCCACTGACAAGGCCATGCAACGCTCACCCGAAGAACCAAATGCTGCACCCAACAACGAGTTGACCACATTTTCAATATCCGCATCGGGCATAACGATGGCATGGTTTTTCGCGCCCCCCAAGGCTTGGCAACGTTTGCCATGTGCCGTGGCAGTGGCATAGATATATTCTGCGATTGGGGTTGAACCGACAAAGCTCACCGCCTGTACCGTCGGGCTCTGCAATAAAGTATCGACCGCCACTTTGTCGCCATTGACCACGTTCAAGACGCCATCCGGTAGACCAGCTTCTTTGAGTAATTGTGCAATATAAAGCGTAGCAGATGGGTCACGCTCAGATGGTTTCAATACAAAGGTATTGCCGCACACAATCGCCATCGGGAACATCCA
>JASLIY010000297.1 GCA_030152675.1 Acinetobacter sp. | reverse complement strand
CTGCGATGTTTTGATCTATTCGTATCTTGCTGACGGTCTGCCGATCCAAGTACAGACCGCACGCTTTAAGTCTGCTTAGGCTTGGATATTTTCCAAAATCATCGCCACACCTTGCCCCACGCCCACACACATGGTGCAAAGTGCATAACGACCTTGGCGACGTTTTAATTCATGCATGGCTGTGATCACTAAACGTGTCCCACTCATCCCGAGCGGATGACCGAGCGCGATCGCACCGCCATTGGGATTGACGCGCGGATCATCATCCTGCAACCCCAGCTCACGCATCACGGCAAGTGATTGCGCGGCAAAGGCTTCATTCAGTTCGATCACATCCATCTGATCGAGAGTTAAACCAGCCAGTTTCAAAACCTTATGTACCGCAGGCACTGGACCAATGCCCATATATTTGGCTTCTACTCCAGCACTGGCAGTCGCCACCACGCGTGCCAATGGCTGAAGTTGATGCGCTGCAGCAAAACTGGCACTGCTCATCAAGACACAAGCGGCACCATCGTTGACACCCGAGGCATTGCCCGCCGTGACAGAACCGCCTTCTTTACGGAATGGCGTTTTGAGTTTGCTCAGTGCTTCAAGCGTGGTTTCAGCACGTGGATGTTCATCAGCGCTGATGCGAATGGTGTTTTTCTTGCGGTCAGTGATCTCAACCGGCAGAATTTCAACATCAAAGATGCCGTTCTGCTGCGCAACGGCGGTCTTTTGCTGACTGTGATAGGCAAATAAATCTTGGTCGGCACGATTGATCTGATATTTCTCAGCAACGTTTTCAGCCGTTTCCGGCATGCTATCAACCCCAAAACTGGCTTTGAATTTTGGATTGACAAAACGCCAGCCAATGGTGGTGTCATAGATCGTTGGGGTACGACTAAATGCAGCTTCGGGTTTGGACTGTACAAAAGGTGCACGGCTCATCGACTCTACACCGCCAGCCAACATAAACTGCGCCTCACCTGACTTGATCGCGCGGGTCGCCATCCCAATCGCATCTAAACCTGAGGCACAAAGACGGTTTACCGTAATCGCAGGCACGCTATCCCCCAAGCCCGCCAACAATGCCGCCATACGTGCCACGTTGCGGTTGTCCTCACCAGCTTGGTTGGCACAGCCCAAGATCACTTCATCGAGTTGATCCCAAGCCAGATCAGGATGTTGCTGTTTGAGATATTGAATCGGCAATGCGGCCAAATCATCCGCACGGATACTGCTCAAAGCACCGGCATAACGTCCAATGGGGGTGCGAATCGCATCGCAAATAAAAACCTGTTCCATGTTCAACTCCCTATCCCGCTTGTTTCAATACGTTGTGCTGTGTGCCTTGTGCAGCCAAGGCGGCTTTTTGTCGTAATAATAGGCTTGGACGATAACGCTCTTCGCCATAGAGACGATACAGATTGTCCAAACTGGCCAAGATATGGCGATAACCTATCTGGGCTGCCCATTGGAATGGACCTTGCGGATAATTCACGCCATATTTCATCGCTGCATCAATGTCCTGTTCGGTGGCGATCCCATGCAGTACTGCTTCACAGGCTTCATTCACCAACATGGCGATGGTGCGCAGTACAAACAATCCCGGATGATCTTTACTCCACAAGACGCTGATACCACAGGCTGCGAACAGGCCCGTGACTTTGTCGCAATCCGCTGCTGTACATGCTGGCGAAGCCGTCAACACCACTGCTTGGGCATTGCGCCAATCTGCATGCCAGTCCATGAGCATGACTTTGGCATCCGCATGCTCGATCAATACCGACTGGCCTTGGCTCAGACGTAGACTGAGACCATCGATCAAGAGTTCCGGCATCGTGGCCTGAGAGTGTGGGAGATGTTTGATCTGCAGCCCTGCGAGCGTAGCTAAGCGCTCACTCAGCCCAACACAGTGATGCCAATCGCCGCAGAATTGCACATTCAGTTGCGAGACATCTGGGTTTTTCAATGCAGCAGGCAAACTTGGCAAGGTATAGATCGGCGTGCGTTGCTCCTGAGCATAGTCATAAAAGCCTTGCTTATTTTTACGACCATAGCAGCCTGCATCGACCAATTCTTTTTGGATCAAAGACGGACGATAACGCGGTTCATAGAAAAATTCTTGATAAACACTTTGCGTCACCGAAAAGTTGACATCCTGACCGATCAGATCGGTGAGCTCACACGGCCCCATGGCAAAACCACCACTTTCACGCAAGATATAGTCGAGCTGTTCTGGCGTGGTGACATTTTCCTGCAAAGCACGGAAGGCTTCGGCATAGTATGGACGCGCCACACGATTGACGATAAAGCCCGGTGTCGACTTGGCCATGACCGGGACTTTGCGCCATGTCTGCATCAACTCAAACAATGCATCTGCAATCGCGGGCGACGTTTTTAGCCCCTTGACGATCTCAACCAACTTCATCACTGGCGCAGGGTTAAAGAAGTGCAAACCCACCACGCGCTCAGGTTGTGGCACCACCGAAGCGATCGCAGTGATCGAGATCGAGGAGGTGTTCGAGGCCAAGATGGTCTGCTCAGGACAAATCTCTGCCAACTGTTGGAATAAACTTTGTTTAACCTCTTTCTTCTCGACGATGGCTTCAATAATCAACCCAGCGCTGGCCAGTTGCTGCATCTCGGTGACGACTCGGATATTGCCCAAGGTGTCATCCAACTGCTGTTGGCTCATTTTGCCTGCTGTAACACGTTTGCTGAGGCGTTCAGTCAGTTGAGCAACGCCGGCAACTGCGGTATTGGCATTGAGATCAAAAACCAAGGTGGCGTGTCCATGCATCGCTGCCAATTGCGCAATCCCGATGCCCATGGTGCCTGCGCCAATCACAGCCACACTGCACTGACTTAAATTGAGCGGTGCTTGCTGCTGCGCCATATTGAGATCCTGCATACTTAACTCCCTTGGTATTCAGGTGTGCGTTTTTGCATAAATGCCTGTACGCCTTCTTTATAATCATGCGAACGACCAGCCAAACGCTGTAAGTCACGTTCCAACAGCAGCTGTTGCTCCAAGCTATTGCCAGCTGCCGCATGGATGGCTTTTTTGATCAGCGACAACCCATAGGTCGGTTGCTTGGCCAAATGTTCTGCCAATGTGCGTGCTTCCGCTTGTAACTGCTCATCTTCAACACATTGCCAAATCATCCCAAGTTGCACTGCTCGCTCCGCTGGCAACTTGTCACCAAGCATGGCCAAGCCCATCGCTTGGGCACGACCGACCAAACGTGGCAAGAACCAAGTTCCACCCGAGTCTGGTACCAAGCCCAGACGGCAGAATGCTTGGATAAATGCAGCAGATTTGGCGGCGATGACCAAGTCACAGGCCAAAGCAATATTGGCACCGGCACCCGCAGCCACACCATTGACCGCACAAATCACTGGTTTTGGCATTTCAGTGATCAGTTTGATCAAGGGGTTATAATATTTTTCAATCGATAGGCCGAGATCAGGCGCATCGGCATTGGGATCAACCACGCGATCATTGAGATCTTGGCCTGCACAAAAACCACGACCTTCAGCCGAGATCACCACGGCACGAATCGCAGTATCTTTGGACCAGGCTTTCAGCACTTTAGAGACTTCTTGGTGCATGCTTTCGTTAAAGCTGTTCAGTTGCTTCGGACGGTTAAAGGTCAAATAGCCCACTGCATTTTTTTCTTCAACGATAATTGTTTGGTAATCCATCACACACCTCTAAACACTGGTTTTCTTTTTTCTAAAAACGCATTAATGCCTTCTTGACGGTCTTCGGTTGCCGCAAGCCACACAAAATGCTGACGTTCAAGCTTTAAGCCTTGGCTTAAAGTCACTTCATGAATTGATTTTAAAGATTGTTTGATCACCCCAATCGCCAATGGCGCTTGTTGAGCGATCTTCTCAGCCAACTCGACGGCATATTGCACACTCAGTCCCGTCGGACAGATTTGACTGCTGATACCATGCTGTAAGGCCAGCTGTGCCGAGATGCGTTCACCGGTCATGGCCCAACGCATTGCCAATTGCTGACCGACCACACGTGCCAAACGTTGTGTGCCGCCTGCACCAGGCAACATGCCCAGACCAATTTCAGGTAAGGCAAATTGTGCATTTTCACCAGTAATGACGATGTCACCATGCAGCGCCAGCTCAAAACCCGCACCAAAGGCAAAACCATTCACCGCCATAATGATCGGTTTGGAGAATTCATCGATGCGCTTCCACAGCATCGGGCGTTGATCTTGTTGGATCGACACCACATCGAGTTGTGCCAACTCATTGAGATCTGCACCGGCAGCAAAACACTGTTCATTGCCGGTGATCACCACCGCTCTGATGCTTGGATCAGCTTGCAACTGCTGTAGCAGCAACGCCAACTGTTCCAAAGTGGCATTGTTGAGTGCATTGCGTTTTTCAGGGCGATTCAGCTCGATCAGCATCACCCCAGTTTTGACCACGCGATGTTTTAACAGCGGGCTTGCAGCTGTGTTTTGGGTGTTTGGGGTCGCTTGCTGTGCAACTGTCATCTCATGCTCCATCACGATTACTCCAAAATTTTTGATCCTTTCGGTGCGCGACAGCACACTCTAGGGCTGAGCGCCAATGCGCACAGCCCTATCCTGATGTTTTATTCGTCAAAACTTAGACGTACATTCGCCGTGGTTGGGCGTGCTTGGCAACTCAAGACATAGCCTTTTTCGAGCTCTTCTGGCTCAAGGCTGTAGTTAATCGCCATTTCCACTTCACCTTCGAGCACTTTACATTTACAGGTCGCACACACCCCGCCCTTACAGGCATACGGCAGATCCGCACCCGCACGTAAAGCTGCATCCAAGATACTGTCATCTTGTTTAGACACTTCCACGATCAACTCACGTCCATCAAGGATGATATTGACGCGCTCTTCATTACGACTTTCGATTTGTGCGGCAGTGGCTTTCGGTGCAGTACCAGTATTAAAACGTTCGGTATGGATCTTGTTGCGATCAATCCCAAGCTCAGGCAGTACTGTCTCAACGGCTGCCATCATTTCATCGGGGCCACAGGCAAAGCAGTGATCAAAAGAACTGTTAATCAAATCTGCTTGATACAACAAACGCAGTTTCTCGGCATCGATGCGACCATTGAGCAAGGCACTGTCATTCATTTCACGAGAAAAAATATTCACCAACTGAAAACGTTCTTTAAAACGATCTTTCAGATCCAATATCTGCTCAGCAAACATGGTGTGTTTCCATGAGCGATTGCTATAGATCAAGGTGAAATTGGCATCGTCTTTTTGCAACAACACCGACTTAACGATAGAAAGAATCGGGGTAATCCCACTGCCTGCGGCAAAACCCAGGTAGTTGTGTCCACCAGTTTTGGCGGCTTTTTGAAAGAAAACCCCTTGTGGTGGCATGATTTCCAGCTGATCACCAGCCTTTAAATGCTCATTGGCCCAAGTGGAAAACTGCCCTTGATCAATTTTCTTGATCGCAATACTCATGTCTTCTTGCACATCACTACAGATCGAATAACAACGACGTAGCTCACCGGCATCGGTCATATGGCGGATCGTCAAGTGCTGCCCCGGTTGGTATTGAAAGCTTTGCTGTTGATCTGGCGTCAACTCAAAAGCAATACAGATGGCCTGCTCGGTTTGTGGCGTAATTGATTTTATGGTTAATGGTACAAATTGGCTCATGTGAATTCCCTCTTACATATGGACGCTTAACGACGTCTTTGGTCTGGCTCAAGCTAAATGCATTTAAAGTAGTCAAATGGTTCTAAGCAGTCTTGGCATTGATATAAGGCTTTACATGCAGTTGAACCGAATTCACTCAATAACTTACTGTTTAGACTGTGGCACTGTGGACATTCGATTCCATCGACCAGCGCGACATGCGTGCCACATTGGTGCGCCGATCCTTGCGGTGGCGCGATGCCGTATGCTTTCAACTTATCTTTACCGTTTTGGCTCATCCAATCAGTGGTCCACGCTTCAGACAGATCCACCACCACCTTGACGGGGCTAAGACCATGTGCCGTAAAGACTTGCTCGATATCGTCTTTGAGCACATCTGTTGCTGGACAACCGCTGTAGGTTGGCGTGAGGCGAACCACAATTTCATTGTCCTGATTCAATTCCACACCACGGATCATGCCCAAATCCACCACAGACAAGACTGGGATTTCAGGATCAGAGATCTGTTCTAAAAGCTCCCAACACTGATGGGTCACTTGCGGGATTAAATTCATGTGGCTCACTCCATGTGATTCGCGTCGAATAAAACGGTCAAACTCAAACTTCAAACTGAACGGTCGCCACACTCATACTCAATCAGTTGAGGGATAAGTGCTGGCGAAAAACAGATCAGTGCTCGGACTTACCAGCTCATGTTGGGATAAGCGCGCTGCATGTATTGCAGTTCCGCCAACACAAAACCCAAATGCTCTGTATGTAAGCCCTGCTTTGCACCGCGGCGATAAGCACCCAATGCTGGAAGCTCAAGCTCAAAACGTTGCAACTCTGCCAAGACCTGTTGTTGCCATGCCGCTTTTAAAGGCGCCAAATCTGCAATCCAACCTTGCTCAACCAAGACCTGCTCTTCAGCGTCCATGTCGAACAACTCGGCCGTAAAGCGCCACAACTCATTTAAACCTTGCTGGGTTCTGTCATGCGCTTCAGGCGTGCCCAAACTCAAACGCTCCATCCATGCGGTTGAAAAACGTAAGTGATATTTCACTTCACGCAAGGACTTGGTGGCAAAGGCGGCCAGTTCTGGATGACGACTCTCCGTCAATGCTGCAAACATCAGATTGTGATAGTGATCCATCAACCATTGACGCAGCATGGTTTGGGCAAAGTCACCATTCGGCTGTTCACACAGCAGCAAGTTGCGATACTCACGTTCACTGCGCAGAAATGCCAATTGATCTTCATCACGCCCTAAACCTTCGACCTCACCCGCCAAACTCAACACGGTACGTGCTTGGCCCAAAAGATCTAGACCGATATTGGCCAAGGCGATGTCGAGCTCTAACTCCGGTGCATGACCGCACCACTCAGCCAAACGATGTGACAACACCAGTTGGCTATCACCGAGATGCAGGAGGAACTGTGAAAATACTGAATTATTGTTGATCGTGTTCATGCGACAGCTCCTCACATATGCTCAATGCCATCAGGGATGTGGTAAAAAGTTGGATGGCGATAAACTTTGTCGAGTGCTGGATCGAAAAACTCATCCTTAGACTCAGGCTGTGAAGAGGTGATCAATTCGGATTTGACCACCCAAATGCTGATCCCTTCGTTGCGACGCGTGTAAACATCGCGTGCATTTTGTAGGGCAATTTCTGCGTCTGGCGCACGCAAACTCCCGACATGACGGTGGCTGAGTCCTTGTTTGCTACGCACAAAGACTTCAAATAGTGACCAGTTATTTTTATTATTCATAATGAGATCCTTCCTTAAATTTTGCTTGCCTGATCAGATGGGCAAAGCACATATGATGTCTGGGTAAAATGGAGCGATGATAGCGACTGGTCGTTAAGCGACTTTCTCAGCCTGCTGCTGTTGCTGTTTTTGTGCATAGACGGCGGCACTGTCACGCACCCATTTGCCGCCTTCCCACGCTTTACGGCGTGCTTCGATTCGTTCGTGATTGCACGGGCCTTTGCCGGCAAGTACTTCAAAGAATTCATCCCAATTGATCGCACCAGACTCGTAGTGACCCGTTTCTTCGTTAAAACGTAATTCTGGATCAGGCACAGTTAAACCGAGCTGTAACACTTGCGGTACGGTGTTATCGATAAATTTTTGACGTAAGGCATCGTTACTGAACAGTTTGATTTTCCATTGCATGCTTTGCGCACTGTTCGGCGAGTTGTCATCACTTGGACCAAACATCATTTGCACCGGCCACCAAAAACGATTGACTGCGTCTTGGGCCATTTGTTTTTGTTCTGGCGTGCCGTTGGCCAACTGCATCATGGCTTCAAAGCCCTGACGTTGATGAAAACTTTCCTCTTTACAGACGCGAACCATGGCACGTGCATACGGACCATAGGAGGTGCGGCATAGTGCCACTTGGTTGACGATCGCTGCACCATCGACTAACCAGCCAATCGCGGCTACATCTGCCCAACTCAAGGTTGGATAGTTAAAGATAGAGGAATACTTCATTCGCCCTGCGATGAGTTTGTCCATCATGTCATCACGATCTGCACCCAAAGTCTCAGCAGCACTATAGAGATACAAAGCATGACCAGCTTCGTCTTGAACCTTGGCCAACAAAACAGCTTTACGTTTCAAACTCGGTGCGCGGGTAATCCAATTGCCTTCAGGTAACATCCCCACCACTTCTGAGTGTGCATGCTGGCCGATTTGACGAATTAAAGTTTTGCGGTATGCATCAGGCATCCAATCTTTTGGCTCGATTGAAATATCCTTTTCGATCGCTTGATCAAAATCCTGTTGATGATTTTTCATTGTGTCCTCACTCATCCCAAAGTGTCTATGCCTCAAAGTTAATGTGATACGTATAAAAAATCAATGCTTATTTACTCGTATCATAAATATTTTTAAATTCTTATTTTTAACACATTGATTTTAAATGTTTTAATTTAAAGCCCTTTTGTATAACTATAGTATAAGTACGAAAACGTTTGACTTTTTGAGATTAAACATGGAGATTATGAATCATCAAAATTCAAATATATTTCAAACCGTATCATAAAAGGAGTTTGGCAATGCTTGAGTCAGCATCAGGAATGAGCACTACGGCGCAAAACGATACCCAGCACGCTGCGACACAGACGGAATTAAAGACCTTAAGTTCTTTGGTTTGTGGCAGCGCGCATCTGGCGCAACAAGATTTTCGTACTGTTTATCATGCGATTAGCGGTGAAGCGATTTACCAGGTCAGTAGTCATGGCATCGATACCCAAGCCATTGTGGCCTATGCCAAACAGCATGGCTGTGCACTGGCAGCACTGACCTTTCATGAACGCGCCAATGCCTTAAAACAAGTGGCACAGTATTTACTCGAACGCAAAGAAGACTATTACAGCTTGGCCAAGGCCACGGGCTGTACGCGTAAAGATGCATGGATCGATATTGAAGGCGGGATCGGCACCCTATTTGCCTATTCGAGCTTGGTGCGTCGTGAACTCAGCAATGAAACCGCATGGGTTGAAGATGCATGGATTCCACTTTCAAAAAATGGCACCTTTGGCGCTAAACATATCCTGAGCCCGAAAGCAGGTGTGGCCGTGCATATCGATGCCTTTAACTTCCCGATCTGGGGCATGTTAGAGAAGATTGCGCCGACGTTGTTGGCCGGTGTGCCATGTATCGTCAAGCCTGCGACTGAAGGTGCAGAGCTGACCCATGCGGTGGTTCAAGATATTTTGGCCAGTGGTCTATTACCCGAAGGTTCACTGCAACTGATCTGTGGTCAAACTTATGATTTATTTGATCATCTCAACCCACAAGATACAGTCACTTTTACCGGTTCGGCGGCGACTGGACAGAAGTTACGTGCCCATCCGCACCTCAATGCCTATTCGATTCCATTTACCATGGAAGCCGATTCCGTCAACAGTGCGATTTTGACCGCAGATGCAAATGACGAGACCATCGACTTATTTGCACGTGAAGTCTTCCGTGAAATGACCACCAAAGCTGGACAGAAATGTACTGCGATTCGCCGTGCCTTTGTGCCTGCGGCCTTGCTCGATACGGTACAAAGCCGTTTGATCAGCAGACTGCAAAAAGTCGTGGTGGGTGATCCTGCACGGGAAAATGTCACCATGGGAGCCCTCGCCAGCATCAAACAAAAACATGATGTTGCCCAAAGAGTTGAGCAACTCAGCCAAGAAGCACAGATCGTATTTGGTGGTCATCTCAACGCAGACTTCAACATCGAAGCAGATCATCCCGATCAAGGTGCTTTCTACCCACCAACAG
>JASLIY010000240.1 GCA_030152675.1 Acinetobacter sp. | reverse complement strand
CCGTAAAGCCTTGTCTTTACCACCAGGTCCAAACGGCCCAGTGGGCAACATCTGGATTGGTTTGAGCAAGAAATCATTTGGTATTCACGGTACGCCGAACCCATCCTTGATTTCAAAAACTGCATCACACGGATGTATTCGCCTCACCAACTGGGATGCCAATGATTTGGGTAAAAAAGTTAAATCTGGCGTGACAGTGAAATTCTTAGAATAATTTCAATCTATCTATAGCCAATATCCAATCCCATAAAAAAACCTACATCGGTAGGTTTTTTTATGCCTGTCCAAGCCTCAATGCCCTCAATGCGTATGTGAGCACATCCGTTACAGCACCTCGAATTCAATACGACGATTTTTCTTACGCCCTTCAGCAGTACTATTATCGGCTACCGGCTGATTGGCACCCATGCCCGCCAAACTGAGACGGCTTGCGGCAATGCCTTTGGCAATCAAATAATTTTTCACTGCTTCAGCACGACTTTGACTCAATTGGATATTTTTTTGCGCCTGTCCAGAATTGTCGGTATGCCCAATAATTTTGATATTTTTATTTTGCAGCTTATTCAAGGCCAAGACCATCTCATCCAAGATTTGACTGCCGGTTGCAGTCAGCACTGCACTGCCCGACTCAAATTCAACAATACGATTTTTTAAAGTATTGTCCAAGAGTTGCTGCTCCGCCCGATGGGCTGAGAGCTGCGTATTGAGTCGATAAGGTGGCTGTACCAAAGATTGATATAACGCGGTCATGGCTTGTATTTGCGCTGGGTCGGTCATTTTTCCACGCAGCTGTACGGCGGTGCCATTGACCGAGAGTTGACCTTGGCGGATCTGTTTCAAATCTGGGGTCATCAAAGCAGCCACCGAATTGTGCCATCCCTGCGGTGCCGTCACGGCGCCGACTTGAATCTTGTCGACAATATCCTGTGCTGGATATAGCGTCGCCAATTGATTGAGTAAAGCTTGCTTGCTGGCTTGATCAGGCACCACACCTTCGATCACCACTGGGGCCGCGACTACACTGAGACTGCTGACGCCCATGCAACACACAACGATCCAACGCACAGCACCCATCCACAGCAGATGACCGATTGCCAAACAACGCTGAAGCCCATTGATTCGGTATGGATTTGCCCATAGCGCTTGAAAATGCTGAGTGCGATCAGGTTTTGACCGTACTGAGTGCCTGCTGTGCTGCATGTGACTGCATCTGGTTAGAAGCTGTCTAGTTTGAAGCTGTCCGGTTTGCATCCGTATCGTTTGAAGCTGTTGATTGTCCATCTTTATTCTTCTATATGCTTTGATTTTATGGGATTCGTGATCCGCAGCATCAGCGACCGATCACCCTGAGCGCAGGCTTTTGGCTTTTATATATGTTCGACACTCAGTTACTCAGTGATCAATTGTTGGCTGCTGCTGTAGCGGTCGACGCTGCACTTGCGCTGGATGATGGCGTTGGGGCAGTTTGAGCAGCCACCACGCGCACGGTATTATTGCTGGTGATCTGTTCCACCAAGCGAAATCCGCTATAGCCCTGTTGCCCACCAACTCGACTTTGTTGACCACTGCCGGCATTGCTGATCAAACGGAAGTGCGTTTTCACAAAAAGTCGGGGATCGCTGCTGCTGACCCAAGTCATTTCAGTCAGACCATTGACTGTCTTACGTTGTGCTGAATCAATCAGACGGTTAATGCCATACTCTCCTGGGGCTTCAAAAATGGTATGGGTCTTTCCATCCAGATCAATTGCAGTAATCCGAGCCCCCGGAATCGCGCTTGGATTGGGCCAAATGAAACTGACCCACTGCTGCACACCATGTTCAAACAACAAACGCTGTCCATCAATGTCGATGCTATAAGACACCCACTGCGTATTCGCTAAGGGATAAAACTGGAAATTCGACTGACTCATCGACCCTGCTGTCGTCTGTCCTGCTTCAGTACTGGCCAGCCCATGGGTCGGTGCCACATAGCTTTTAAAATCAACCAAGAACTGTGGGTTTAATCGAATCCCCATGTCTTTCCACGTTTTGGCGGACAAGGTATCCCCGCGTCGAATCAACATCGGATCGAGCTGTTGTTTAACAAATTGTGCGATTAAGCCATGATCACCGAGGATTTGTGCGATTTCAGCACGTGTGGCCTGAATCGTAGCAGTCGATTTAAAGGGATACTTTTGACTTAAGCTGTGTTGAAAGGGTTGATAAACTTGGATGGCCCAGAGTTTATTCAGTTCATCTTGGGCCGGTTGTAACACCACTTCAAAGGCTTGCGTCAGGGGTCGCATCAGTAATCTTTGCATCAACTGCTGATCACGCTCAGGCACACCTCGCATCAGCTTTTCATCCACCATTCTTTGCGTGGCATTAAATACAGACTTTTGTTCATTTAGGGTGGTTTTTACCAAAGCCACGGCACTTGGCCCGATCTCCCCTGCGCTATTTAAATCATTCAGTTGCGTGCGTACTTTAGATAGGCTGTCCAGATATTCATCCAGCAGCGATTGATTGTCTTGATCATCGCGTTTGCGCAGCAGTTGATAAAACGGTTCAAAGGCTGGTGCAATCACGCCCTGTGCCGAGGCCTGTAAAGCCGCTGACTGTTTGGGGTTTTGTCTTAAGATTTTGCGTTTAAACCACGCCACAAATCCCGTTTGCGGTGCGGCAAGTTCAGCTTGCACCACCGGATTGTCCCAACTGGTTTCCGTGGCCACTCGCTGCAATAGGGTTCGAATCGGTGAAGTCTCCGCCTCACCCAAACGATCCATGATTTTCACTTCGGCCTGAAAGTTTTCTGCTTTGGCATAATGCACGGCGTTGAGGAATTTTCGCCACTCAAGAATATATTCTTGTTTATACAGTTGCGTCAGTTGCTGACGGATCTGATCGGGACTGCCACTAAAGCTCAGATCATCAGATTGGGTGGTATTCAGCACCCAGTCTTTGCTGTCCGTTGGATGCTTGGCCGCATCTTCAATCGCGTTGGCCACATATTCATCCCAAGCTTTTTGGGTAAATACGCCAGGCAGCGCATAGCCCCCTAAGATCACCGAACTGCTCTGTGCATCTGTCGCCTGCTCACTCAATATTTGTTTTACCGTTAAGGCTGGATAGCGCACGGCAGCACGCATTTTGATTTCATTATAAACTCGATCACGCGCCGGCATACCGCGCATCAACGTGCTCAGGACTTGACGTGATTGATCCACCAATTGCGCATCGGCAGCTAATTTTGGAAATTCAGGATCTTGGCTCAGAGTCATGGCATAACTTAAAATTTGCTCTGACTTTTGAATCAGATCCGCTTGGCCAGCCTGCGCTTGAGCAGACTGTAGTGAGATGCGCCAAAAGCGCGTCACTTGATCGCCCAGATGTCCTGCTTCACGGTACTGCGGATTACTCAACATCAAATAAGCCTTGAGTGCATTATAGGCATCTTGTGGATTTTGCGCTGAGGGAGTGCCATCTAGCGGTTGCTGTACTCGCGGAGTCTGGGGACTGTGTGATACGGGCTGAGGCTGTGCTTGACCTTGGCTTTGCGCTTGGTTTGGGATTTGTGCTTGGCTTTGGGCTGGCGCTGCGGGCTGATCGGCTGCTGTCTGTCCATGACGCAACTGATCAGGATCTGCGATCACGGCCTGTAAATACGTTGCCATATTGTTTTGGGTCGGGAGCAATAATACCTGTTTGAGTCCATTGAGATATTCTGTTTTTAGACGC
>JASLIY010000228.1 GCA_030152675.1 Acinetobacter sp. | reverse complement strand
TAAATTTTTTAGGTGCCCTATCTTGCAATGTGTATGGCATTTCGGTCAAGTCACAAATTTAAAAAGAGCGCCAAAAAGACTGAAAAACACTGAACGGATCGTTCATTTATAATTTACAAAAATTAAATCAGTGGTCATAGTAAAAGAAATATATTTTTTTAAGCATTGATTTTAATAATATTTTACAAAAACACCCCATTTAGTTGCAGATGAAATTCCCTGTAACTTTTCCGAATTTATGCACAAGTGTAATGCTGATATTCAGCTCAATTGCGATGTTTTAAAATGTCATTTTAGTAAAATAAGTTAATTATTTTCTTGTCGCGCAGCGCATGCCGCAGCAACGACAAGACATTATTTGAACGATTGTTTTGGATCGTTTAGTTTTTATGCGCACGTGGATGGGCTTGATCATAGACCTCAGCCAAATGTTCAAAGTCGATATGGGTATAAATTTGCGTGGTGCTTAAATTACGATGCCCCAACATTTCTTGTACGCTGCGCAGATCCCGACTGTTGGCCAGCATATGACTGGCAAAACAATGCCGCAATAAATGCGGATGTAGATCGACATTGACCCCAGCACGTTGCGCCTGATATTTCACCCGATTCTCAATCTGTCGTGGACTAAGTCGCTGGCCTTTTTGGCTAATAAACACCGCTGCAGTCGGCTCAAATGTGCCCTGCCAAATCCGATAGATCTGCAACCAGTGCAGTAAACTTTCCTTGGCTTTACCACCAAAGGGAACAATGCGGGTTTTATTGCCCTTCCCGGTGATCCGCAGCAGCAAACGTTCAAAGTCGATATCTTGAATATTTAGCCCTTGGATCTCAGCCAAACGCAAACCACTTGAGTACAACAGCTCCAATAAAGCTTTATCTCGATACCACAGCTGTTGTGGGATTGGCTGTTCTGGTGCAGCTTGATCCATGATCATATTCACGGTTTCAATATCGATCATGCCCGGCAAAGGCCGCGACTGACGTTTCAGTTGCAGATCATCGGCAGGATTGATCTCTAAATAGCGCCCTTCTTTGGCCCACTTCATAAACTGTCGGATCGAAGTCAAATGACGCTGTAGGCTGCTGGCACTGAGCTGATCTTGTTCAACCTTATAGGCCAAGTATTCTCGCAAATCCGAGGCCTCGATCTGTTTCAGTTCAATGTTCTTGAGATAACAAAAGTCAATAAAGCCAGACACATCACGAAAATAAGCATCCAAAGTATGCTCAGATTGATTCTGTATCTCTCGGCCTTTCAACCACATAGACAACAGTTGCATCGCACCATATTGCATATCGTCTTTTCTCCGACCCGACTCACGACTCACGACTCACGATTTACGATTTACGATTTACTAAAAACAGCATGGAAATTCACTTCAACATCCATAACTGACTAACTCTAAGGTTGGGGGATTCAAAGCATTGGATTAACTTTACAATCAATCTCCCCAGCCTGACTTAGCCTTGAAAATAACGTAGATCCAGACGACCTTCATAGACGGTGGCCGTTGGACCGGTCATCCATACCACTTCACCTTCACGCCATTCAATATGTAGCTCACCGCCAGCCAACTCAATTTCAACCGATGAACCCAACAAACCACGGCGCATACCTGAAACCGCTGCCGCGCAAGCCCCCGTGCCACAGGCCATAGTCTCACCCACACCACGTTCAAATACACGTAAACGCGCACGTTTTTCGTTCATGATCTGCATAAAACCAGCATTCACTCGTTGTGGAAAGCGCGAGTGGGATTCAATCAATGGACCGAATTTCGCCACATCCATGCTCAGCACGTCAGGAACGATGGTCACCGCATGTGGATTCCCCATGTTGACCACATCAATGCTCAAGCTGCCATTTTCAGCCAAATCAAGGTCATACAAGCTCTCGACTTCATCCGCCAAGAATGGAATTTCTTGTGGTAAAAACTTTGGATAGCCCATATTGACCCGTACCCAGCCATGTGCACCCAACTCAGGCTCCACGATTCCAGCTGAGGTCTGAACTTTAAATTTACGCTTATTGGTCAAATGACGGTCATAGACAAAACGGGCAAAACAACGCACGCCGTTGCCACACTGTTCCACCTCAGAACCATCTGCATTGAAGATACGGTATTTAAAATCGACATTGGCAAATTCAGGTGGCTCTACAATGAGAAGTTGGTCAAAACCCACACCAAAATGCCGATCTGCTAAACGTCGAATCGTCACTGCATCTAAATAGGCACGCTGACTGATCAAATCAATCACCATAAAATCATTGCCCAAACCATGCATCTTGGTAAATTCTAACAACATTTTGAACTACTCCTCAGGCAGTAAACGTTCATTTTGCCACAATGATTCGATACTTTCCCGCTCACGAATCAAATAAGCCTTATCCTGATCGACCATCACTTCTGCTGCTCGACCGCGGCTATTGTAGTTCGAGCTCATCACAAAACCATACGCACCTGCTGCAAATACCGCCAAATAGTCGCCTGGTTTCAGTGCTAGTGAACGTTCTTTACCCAGAAAGTCACCTGTTTCACAAATTGCACCCACAACATCCCACACTTTGCTTTCTGCATCGTTTTGGGGCTGAACGGTCTGGATATCCATCCATGCTTGATACAGGGATGGACGAATCAAATCATTCATCGCCGCATCCACGATAGCGAAGTTACGATGCTGCGTCGGCTTGAGTAAATCGACTTGAGTCAGCAACACCCCAGCATGTGCCGAAATACAACGTCCCGGCTCCATATACACTTTCAAGCCTAACTGCTGCAACATCGGGCGCAAGGCTTGTGCATATTCATCAAAGCTTGGTGGGGTTTCATCTTGATAACGCACCCCAAGACCACCGCCAATATCAATGTGTTTCAGTGTGATGCCGAGTTTCTTTAGCGCTGCGATCATGTTCATGACACGATCCAATGCATCTACAAAGGGCTGTGTTTCCGTCAACTGCGAACCGATATGACAGTCGATGCCGACGATTTCGAGGTGTGGCAATGCCGCCGCGTATTGATAACTTTCGAAGACATTGTCTGACGGAATCCCAAATTTATTTTCTTTGAGACCGGTCGAGATATAAGGATGAGTTTTGGCATCGACATCAGGATTGACGCGCAATGAAATCGGAGCCTTACAGCCCATCGCCGCAGCGACTTTTTCGATGCGATCAAGTTCAGCATGCGACTCAACGTTAAAGCATGCAATTCCCACTTCGAGCGCTTTTTGGATATCGGCTTCAGACTTGCCTAAACCCGAAAAAACGATCTTGCTTGGATCACCGCCAGCAGCCAACACTCGTGCTAACTCCCCCCCCGTCACGATATCAAAACCAGCACCGAGCTTGGCCAAGACATTGAGCACGGCGATGTTGGAGTTAGATTTGACGGCAAAACAAATTTGATGATCGATAAACTGAAATGCACGATCCAAGGCGGTGTAGTTTTGTTCTAACGTGGCTTTTGAATACACATACAATGGTGTAGAAAACTGTTGTGCGAGTTGATCAAGCGCACATTGTTCGGCGTGTAAAACACCATCGATGCGAGTAAAGCCCATGGATTTGTCCTTTCAAAAGTTATTTCAATCAATCATTTATTAGCTTGGCAACCGATCAAGACAGTCGATCGTATTGCGCTATTGAATCATTTTATGACCTGTTATGGCGTGTCAATCGCCACAGATGCCGCCGGTGCATCGATCTGTGCTTGCACGCGTGTGCTGCTTTGCGATGCTTGTTGCTGCTGTGACTGTTTTGGCGCATTGGGATAGAGTAAGTAGCGTGCGCGCTTGTCATGGTTTTGATCTGCGGGCAACTGTAACGCACCAGACTGACCACAACCGAGCATCATCAAACAGACCGCCACAACGCTGGTCGCAGAAAAGATATAACGCATCCGAGCACCTGAAATTAAAATTTTCCCGATTATACCTTGTTCAAATCGACTGACCCAAGTTTTAAACGCAAATTTGCTGCAATCCTCTACTTCTGGGCATCAATCTGAATCCATAGGCAAAAAAATACCAGCACAATGCTGGTATTTTTCATGTTCAGGCTCTCAACCAACCGCATCAGCATCAAGTTCCGATGCGGCTTGAGAGTGAGCTGTTATTATTTCTGACGCTTTTTATTGAAGAGCCAATAGCCAAGGATCAAGATCAGCAACCAAATCGGACTGACCATCAAAGCTTTTAGTGTATCTGGCTCAAGTGAAAGCACGTAAATCATGCCAATAAAGAACACGATCACCATCCAACACGTGAATAAGCCACCCGGCAATTTAAACTTCGACTGTTGATGTAGCTCAGGGCGAGTTTTGTAATAGATGATATAGCTCCACATGATCATCAACCACACGCAGATAAACAAAATAGTCGATAAAGTTGTGGCCAAGGTAAAAGCTTCGACCTCATCATTACTGCCACTCCAGACCTTATAAGCGTACTGAATCAATGCGCCCAAGAACAAACAGATCGCAGAAAAGTACAAGGCTTTTGAAGGGACAGCACGTTGATTGAGTTGACCAAATGCTTTGGGTCCTTGTTTCTCACGCGACAAGCCGAACAACATACGACTGGTTGAAAACACACCACTGTTCATCGAAGACATCACAGAGGACAGTACCACCAAGTTCATGATGATCGCAGCCGCCGCAATCCCGGCCTGACTAAACAAGTTTACAAATGGGCTTACTTCTGGATTGATCTTATTCCACGGCGTGACCGACATCACCACAAACAAAGCCAAGACATAGAAAATGATGATTCGGATCGGAATCGAGTTCACCGCTTTGGGTAAGTTTTTATGCGGATCTTTGGTTTCAGCAGCAGTCGTACCGACCAACTCCACCCCGACAAAGGCAAAGATCGCAATCTGGAAGCCGGCCAAGAAGCCCTCCATTCCTGTTGGGAACAAGCCGCCATTTTTCCAAAGATTGGAGAATGCAGCGACCTCACCAGCAGAGGAAGTAAAGCCGGTAAAGACCATCCAAAGCCCGACCACGATTAGCACCACAATCGCCACGATCTTGACCAAGGCAAACCAAAACTCCAGTTCACCAAAGAGTTTTACCGTAACCAAGTTCAGCCCCATGATCAGTAGGATCGCCAGCGTACTGATCATCAATCCATCCAGTGGAGAAAATGCCCCTCCTCCATGGAACTCACTGAAAAACTGTAGGTAATAAATAATGGCGGATAAATCAGCAATCCCTATAGTGATCCAACACAGCCAATAGGTCCAACCGATAAAATACCCCGCCCATGGGCCAATCAGATCGGTCGAGAAGTCAATGAAGGAACGATATTGCAAATTTGAGAGTAATATTTCGCCCAATGCGCGCATCACAAAAAAAATCATGACACCAATGATCATATAAATAAAGATGATCGAGGGTCCAGCGAGACTAATGGTCTTGCCCGATCCCATAAACAGTCCTGTTCCTATACATCCACCAATCGCAATCAGCTGTAGGTGTCGATTCGATAAACTTCGTTGGAGTTCGCCAGAATTTTCCGTATCTGGCGTATGTTCTTGATTCATGATTTTTACAACTTCGAT
Source organism: Acinetobacter sp. (assembly GCA_030152675.1). GTDB lineage: Bacteria > Pseudomonadota > Gammaproteobacteria > Pseudomonadales > Moraxellaceae > Acinetobacter. Next base: position 1,325 of record JASLIY010000228.1, on the reverse strand, counting down.
TTTAACCTCGCTAAATTACCCTAGTTTTTTATGAAAAAAAAATATATTCCTGATTTTTTAAGTTATAACTGATCAGATACAGACAGGGAGAACTCAGTAGTCGTCATTAAATGCTGTAAAAGTTGTGAAATAAAGATTTAAAATCGCCGAGTAATCATACTTTTACCAACCAATAATATGTACTCGGCATTAAAAAAAATGCAATGGCTCAGTCAAATACCCACGAGAAAGTGGCATAACGATTGCTAGTTTAAGTATGGATTGCTTTATTAACAAATGGATAAAAATACAAGATGATAGAACTTATTCAACCCTTTATGGAAAAAGTCAGCGGCTTGGTGTGGGGTCCCTATATGCTGGTTCTGTTGGTCGGAACTGGCGTGTTTCTGACAATTCGACTGATGTTCTGGCAAATCAGAATGTTACCTCTTGCGTTTAAACAAGTCTTCTCAAAACATGAACACGCAAAACAGCACCAAGGAGATATCTCACACTTTGGCGCCTTGATGACCGCGCTCTCCGCCACGATTGGAACCGGGAATATCGCTGGGGTAGCGACGGCCTGCGTCCTCGGTGGCCCCGGCGCAGTATTCTGGATGTGGATGACCGCGCTCTTCGGCATGGCGACTAAATATGGTGAAGGTGTGCTGGCAGTTAAATTCCGCATTGAAAATGAAAAAGGTCAAATGTCCGGCGGCCCGATGTATTACATCGAGAAAGGCCTGAAGATGAAATGGTTAGCGATTGTATTTGCCCTACTCGCCACGCTTGCCTCTTTCGGGATCGGCAGTTCGGTACAGTCCAACACCGTGGCGCTCGCAGTAGAAAATAATCTCGGCATCGAAACTTGGGTCACCGGCATCATCATTACAATCTTCTCGGCCTTGGTGATCTTGGGCGGGATTAAATCGATTGCCAAAGCCTCTTCCGTGATCGTACCGGTGATGGCGGTCGGCTATGTCTTAGGTGGTCTGCTGATCATTGCCAATCATCTTGAGCTGGTCGGTCCTGCGCTGGAACTGATTTTCCGTGATGCATTTACCGGTGAAGCCGTCGCTGGGGGTGCGATTGGCGCGGTGATTCGTTATGGTGTGGCGCGTGGTGTGTTTTCAAACGAAGCGGGTATGGGCTCAGCACCGATTGCAGCGGCGGCAGCCAAAACTGATCACCCTGCACGTCAAGGCTTGGTCTCGATGACCGGTACCTTTATTGACACCATCATCGTCTGTTCGATCACCGGCATCGTGTTGGTCATGGGCTATATCATGGCGGGCAATAGTTTTGGTACAGAAACAGGTGCGGTATTGACCACCACGATCTTTGAA
>JASLIY010000214.1 GCA_030152675.1 Acinetobacter sp. | reverse complement strand
ATGTTGTTTGAGATAAGGCTGCAAAGCACTCAGTAATTGTTGTTCCTCTGGGGCATGCGTACTGGCGATGGTGATGACTTTGCGCTGTGCCAAATGCCAATCCTGCTGCAAACTTGCCGCCTGTGCAATGCTACTTTGTGGCGCCTGAATATCGAACTTAATACTACCGACCACTTGGCTCTGTGCTGCATCCAAACCCAACTGAATAAAACGTTGCTGTGTGGCTTGATCTTGAGCCAACAGCTGACTCAACCCCTGCAGCATCGGCTTGGTCAGACTTGGAACTTTGGCGTAGGCCTGAGCTGATTTTTCAGAAAGGCGTGCATTGATCAACAGACAAGGAACACCTAACTGCTGGGCTTGATCGATCAGATTCGGCCACAGTTCGGTTTCCACCAACAATAAAATTTTAGGCTGATATTTTGCAAAAAATGCCGCGACCAATGCCTGTTGATCCGCCGGTAAATACACCGCTTGAAATTGTGCTGCGTAGCGATCAATCGCAAATAATGCCTTGGCCCGCGCCTGACCTGTTTTGGTGGTATTGGTGACCAGTACAGGATGGCCCAAATCCAAATAGTGCTGAATCAAAGGCTGAGCGGCATTGGTCTCCCCCACGGATACGGCATGAAACCAAATACTGTGTCGATTTTTCACCGCTTGAAAAGGTCCAAAACGTTCAACGCATTCAGTTTGGTAGTCCGCTAAATTTAGGGCACGTTTTTTTATTCGCCATTTATACAATGGCTTGACCAAGGATAATGCCGCGTTATACCAAAACGGAGTCGCCAAATGCTTACCTTCTCTGCAAAATTTCTGCAAGCAATATAACAAAGCCGAATCATGCAAAGAAGCGATTATTCGGCTTTGTATTTTTTTGAATATGTTTTCAGTCGAGTTTAAGCTTCAGCCAGAGCTGGATAATCCGTATAACCGACCGCTGTATCACCATACAAGGTTGTAGCATCAACTGGATTAAGTTCCGCATTGTGGATATAGCGATCGAGCAAGTCCGGGTTGGCGATAAAGGCCAAACCAAAGGCCACCGCATCGGCATCTTGATCCGCCAGAAGTTGCGTCGCAGTAGCAAAGTCAAGCTTCTCATTGGCGATCCAAGCACCTTGAAACTTGCTTTTTAATACCGGACTTAAACTATCTTCAGCCACGTATTCACGTGCAAAGATAAACGCAATCTGTCTGTGATTCAGCTGCTCAACCACATAGCTAAACAAGGCCAAACGATCTGGATCGAACATATCATGCGCATCACCACGTGGAGAGAGATGCACACCGACACGCCCCGCACCGCAAACCTCGATCAAGGCATCAACCACCTCAAGTAAGAAGCGAGCACGATTTTCGATCGAACCGCCATAGAGATCATCACGCTGATTTGTATTCTGATAGAGAAACTGCTCAACCAAATAGCCATTGGCGGCATGTAATTCCACAGCATCAAAACCCGCTGCTTGGGCCAAGATCGCAGACTGTTTATAGTCTTCAATGATCTGTTGAATTTCTGCGATTTCTAGTGCGCGCGGTGTGGCATAAGCACGTTTAGGACGTAGCAAACTGACGTGACCTGCAGCAGCAACTGCACTGGCCGAGACTGGGGTTTCACCAATGATCTCAGCATCACTAATTCGTCCCACATGCCAGAGCTGCACTGCGATTTTAGCGCCTTGCGCATGTACGGCATCGGTGATTTTTTTCCATGCCACAGCTTGCTCTTGCTGCCAAAGTCCAGGGGTATTGTAATATCCCGCGGCTTGGGGATTGATCACCGTCGCTTCAGTCAGAAGGAGGCCTGCATTGGCACGCTGCTGATAGTATTCCAGCATCAAATCATTGGGAATTCGGTCTGCACCACTGCGGGAACGCGTTAAAGGTGCCAGTACCAGACGATTTTTAATTTCAAAGTCGCCAATTTTAAGCGGGGATGTAAGTTCAGCCATATGTGCCTCGACGCGAAGTCTCAAGTCTGCCGACATCTGTTTAGAAATCAGATGTGCTACAAACTAAAGTGCGTTTTTTAAGTGGTCAATATATTGCTGAATGAGAACTTCATTGCGGGAAAAGTACGACCATTGACCATACTTTTCGACTTGGATTAAACCGGCCTGTTGTAAAACGGACAGATGATTTGACATGGTCGATTGGGATACTTTACCCAAACGTTCGATATGCCCGGCGCAAACGCCACGTTTAAAGTCCCCATATTCCTCAGTCGGCAAATATTGGGCTGGGTTTTTAAGCCAACTTAAAATTTGTCGCCGAATCGGATTGGCCAAGGCTTTAAATATTAAATCAATATCCATAGTTCAGACACATTCAATCAACAGCAAAGCTCATTGCAGCAGCTGCGACTACTATATCGTATTTTCTCGATATTAATATCGTTTTTTATGGATATTAAATCTCCACGATAAGATATTGTCGTCAACCACAGCAACAAACCTGCTTAAACTACCAAATTGAGCTTAGACACCCTGCTTCAAACTGGCTTCAATAAAACGATCTAAATCGCCATCTAATACCGCACCCGTGTTTGAATTCTCAACACCAGTCCGTAAATCTTTAATACGTGAATCATCCAAAACATAAGAACGAATCTGACTGCCCCAGCCGATATCAGACTTCGAGTCTTCAAGTGCTTGAGCCGCTTCATTACGCTTTTGCATTTCCAATTCATACAGCTTGGCACGTAACTGTTTCCATGCTTGATCACGGTTGGCGTGCTGTGAACGTTGGTTCTGACACGCCACCACGATACCTGTTGGCGCATGGGTTAAACGCACGGCAGAGTCTGTTTTGTTAATATGCTGACCACCGGCACCTGAGGCACGATAGGTATCGGTACGTACATCTGATGGATTGATATCAATATCGATATTGTCATCGACTTCAGGCGAGACGAATACTGCAGAGAACGAAGTATGACGACGATTACCTGAGTCAAACGGTGACTTACGGACTAGACGATGTACACCACTTTCGGTTCTCAACCAACCAAAGGCAAACTCACCTTCAACACGAATGGTCGCCGACTTGATCCCTGCAACATCACCGTCAGAAACTTCCATCAAATCCGCTTTAAAGCCATGACGTTCGATCCAGCGCAAGTACATGCGCAATAACATCGATGCCCAGTCTTGTGCTTCAGTTCCACCAGAACCCGCTTGGATCTCAAGGAAACATGGGTTTGGATCCATGGGATGGTTGAACATACGACGGAACTCAAGTCCAGCCAATTCATGTTCTGCAGCTTCAAGTTCAGATTGCACATCTGCAAGTAAGCTTTCATCATCCGCTTCCACTGCGAGATCAAGCATGGCTTGAGCATCATCGAGTTGCTCAGCAAGATGATCTAAAACGTGCAGTACGTTTTCAAGCTCACCTTTTTCTTTGGCCATCGCCTGTGCACGACTTTGATCATTCCAGATCGCAGGATCTTCTAACTCACGTAGAACCTCTTCTAAACGCTCTTTTTTCAGATCGTAGTCAAAGATACCCCCGTAATGTATGACCACGGTCGCTTAAGTCTTTTAATTGGTTTAGATAGGGATTAATTTCCACGTGTTCGATCCTATTCGAGTTTAAAAATCGCTTAATTCTAACATACAGTGAATCTATCTACACAAATTCTCAGCACGACTATTTTCAATTCAACCACATGATAACGGGCATCCTACAGCGGATTCAGCCACACCAATCTTGAACAAAGATTTAAGATCAACGCTCACAAAATCATTGATTTTATATTTCAAATATTTGATCTAGACATGACATTGAGATGAACTCGCAACCCATCGCAGACCAACAGATAAAAATCATAATTTTCGAAAAATAAGATTCTGTTTTATTTCGATATTTCTCAAAGACTTAGATGTAAAGCATTACATAAATTTACTTATATTACGTTTTGGTTACGCTGCAAAGATTGACGTGACGAAAAATTACTCTAGACTGCACATGTAACAAAAGATGTTTTTAGCGGAATTCAATATATTTTCTGAGGGGAAATAGAGATGAAAAAATTAGCCGTAGTATCAGCCCTATTATCAGTTTGCGCAATTTCTGCAACTGCACATGCTTACCAAGCAGAAGTTGGCGGCTCTTATACTTTTACAGATTTTGATAATAACAGCGACACACATAGCTTTGGTCTTGATGGTACTTATTACTTCAAACCCGTTCAAACCCGTAACGCGCCTTTAAACGAAGCTGCCTTTTTAGACCGTGCAAGCAACGTCAGTGCTCAAGTTGATTATGCAGACAACAGCGGTGTTAAAAACTCATTCTTCGGCGCTGGTGTTGAAGTGTTTATTCCAGATTCTGACTTCTATGCAAGTGCACGCGCAGGTCGTGACGAGCTTAAAGTTAAAGACGCAGGTAAAACCCGCGTAACCACTTACGGTGCTGAAATCGGTTATCTTCCAACACCTGGCCTACTTTTGGCTCTTGGTGTAACTGGTTACGACCAAAAAGATGGTAAAGATGGCGCTGATCCAACAGTACGTGCAAAATACGTTACTCAAGTCGGTCAACATGACATGAACTTTGAAGCTGCTGGTGCTTTTGGTGATCTAGACGAATATAGCGTTCGTGCTGATTATTACATCGACAAAACTTTAAGCGTTGGTGTTGATTACTACAACAACGACCTTACTGATCAAGACGTTTGGGGCATTTCTGCGAAGAAATTCCTACAACAAAATGTCAGCCTTGAAGGTCGTATCGGTTTCGGTGACAACGACAACACTTATGGTGTTCGCGCAGCTTACCGCTTCTAATTCACCACACAAGATTTAATATTAAAAAACCGCTCTGATGAGCGGTTTTTTAATGACTGGTTGTTATTGAGACAAATGCAGGATGCGTAATTGAAGGCTGGTGTTGCCATTGTATTGATTACGATCCAATTCAAAGACCAAATTGACCTGCGCTTGGCTTGGATCAAAGTCAAATTTCTCTGCTGCTCCAAATGCAATCGCCTCAACCGTCTGCTGCTGATCTAAGCGCAAACGCAATTTAAGATGTGTGTCTTTGAGCCAACGATAGTCTTCGACCTGAAAGCACCCCTCAAACACAGGCAATGGAAATTGATGTCCCCATGGGCCGAGTTGTTCAATCTGATCAACGGTCTGCAAATTAAAAGCCTCTGCGGCGAGCTCACCATCCGTCCAAATCGTGGCTTCAAACAAATCCGCATCCATGTGTGCGATCAATGTGGTAAAAGCATGCTTAAACGCTTCAAAATCTTGCTTCTTGATGCTCAGACCCGCTGCTGCTGCATGGCCACCAAAAAAGCTCACTAGATGTGGATGCTGCTCTGCAACACGTTCAATCGCATCACGAATATGCACCCCTTCGATCGAACGTGCTGAGCCTTTGATATGCACCCCATCTTGGTCTGCTGCAAAGACGATGCTCGGACGATGAAACTGTTCTTTGAGTCGGCCGGCCACGATACCGATCACGCCTTGGTGCCAGTGCTCTTCAAACATCACAATCGCAGCAGGCAAATGTGCCCGATCCAAGTCAAGCTGCTCCAAACTCAGCAGTGCTTCTTGCTTCATTTGTGCTTCGACTTGACGACGATCCAAATTGAGTTGATTGAGCTGCCGTGCCAAGGCATTGGCTTGTGAAAGATCATTTGCCAAAAGACACTCAATCCCAATATCCATGGTCTCCATGCGCCCCGCGGCATTGAGACGTGGCCCCAAGACAAAACCGAGATCTTGCGCTTGTAAACTAGATGCATCTCGTCCAGCAATATCCAAGAGTGCTGAAATTCCTGGGCGACATTGATTGAGTTGAATACGTTTTAAACCCGCATCGATCAAAATCCGGTTGTTGTAGTCGAGACTAGCAACATCGGCATAAGTTCCCAATGCCACCAAGTCCAAATACTGCGTGATTTGGGTCGTCGATTTACCCTGCTTTTTACGCTGACTGTTTAACTGTGCCAATAAATAAAATGCAACGCCAACGCCTGCCAGCGCCTTACTTGGAAAGTCACAACCCAACTGATTGGGATTGACCACTGCCTCTGCTTGCGGCGTCGGCTTTGTGGTCAGGTGATGATCGGTGATAATCACCTGCATGGTATGCGCTTGGGCTTGTTCGACCCCAGCATGACTGGAAATCCCATTGTCTACCGTGATCAACAGATCCGGTTGAAATCGGGTAAAGGCCAAGTCTGCAATTGCAGGCGTGAGGCCATAGCCATACTTAAAGCGATCTGGCACCAAGTAACAAACATCTGCCCCCATATCGCGTAATGCCAACATCATCAATGCAGTACTGGTTGCACCATCCGCATCATAATCACCGACAATGACGATTTTCTTGCCTTGATCAATGCTCTGATCAATCAAGTCCACCGCCTCTTGTAGTCCTTTGAGCTGAGGCGCAAGTAAATGCTTGAGTTTCAGTTCTAATTCTTGCGCAGACGCAACACCACGGCGCGCTAAAATCTGCGCCAAAAAAGGTGAAAGCCCCTGAAAAGTTTCAGGAGCACTCAGATAAGGTCGTTGTTGAACACGAAGCTGTGACATGTTTATGACATCTTATTTATGGCATCAGTCGTTGCATCTGCCAACCAGCAGCCGTATGCACATAGCTGACGCGATCATGCAAACGGTTAGGACGACCCTGCCAGAACTCATAGTAGTTCGGGATCACGCGATAACCGCCCCAAAACTCAGGCTTGCTTAACTCATCTTGCTGTGCAACTTGCTGTGCCAAGGCTTGAAAGCGCTGTTGCAACAACTCACGACTCTCAATCACACCACTTTGCGGTGTACTGATATGTGCCGCGATTTGACTATCACGTGGACGTTTCAAATAGTAAGCACTTGATTCAGATTCAGCAATTTTTTCTACTCGGCCATGCACGCGAATTTGACGTTCCAACTCAGGCCAATAAAACAGCAGTTCTGCTGCGGGATTGGCTGCGAGATCAAGCCCTTTTTGGCTGTCATAATTGGTATAAAAATCATAACCCAACTCAGTCGCACCGCGTAATAATACAGTACGCACATGTGGGCGTCCTTGTGCATCCGCAGTGGCAAGCGACATGGCATAAGGCTCATGCAGCTGTGCCGTCAGCGCCTGATTAAACCACTGTAGAAACTGTTCATGCGGATCAGCCGTCATCTGTGCTTCGAGTAATTCATCTTTTTGATAACTCAAACGTAATTCGCTTAAATCTTTGATCATATCACTCATATTGATGTCCTAAGCGTTCTGTGCGTGTTGGCGTATCGCGTCTGCAAGTTGATTGGCTAAGATTGTGACTTCCTCGAAGTCATCACCTTCGACCATCACCCGAATCACTGGCTCTGTACCCGATTTACGGATCAAGAGTCGGCCTCGGCCTTCGAGTTGTGCTTCTGCATGTGCAAAGGCTTCAACCAATGCTGGTACTGCAAATGGGTCGATCATCTCTGCAAGGCGGACATTGACCAACACCTGTGGGAACAATTTAAAATCTGCAACTAACGCATCTAAACTCTTATCTTGCTCAATCATCACAGTCAACACCTGCAGTGCCGCAATGATAGCATCGCCTGTGGTACTTTTATCCAGCGTCAAGATATGTCCTGATGGCTCACCACCGATGACCCAATCATTTTGTTCTAAGGATTGCAATACATAGCGGTCACCAACGCCAGCACGCACAAAAGGAACCTCAGCTTTGGCCAAAGCCAACTCGAGTGCCATATTACTCATCACGGTGCCCACAATCCCAGCCGGACGTTGTTTGGCTTGGGTTGCGAGGATATACAAGATATAGTCACCATCAACCAACTGACCGTGTTTATCCACCATCACCACGCGGTCTGCGTCACCATCAAAGGCGACACCGAGATCAGCTTGATGTTCTAAAACCGCTTTTTGTAAGCCTTCTGGATGGGTTGAACCACAGTTTTCATTGATGTTTAAGCCATCAGGACTGTCATTCAGTGCAATCACTTTGGCACCGAGCTCTTTAAATACAGACGGTCCAACGCTATATGCAGCACCATTGGCGCAGTCCACCACAATTTTAAGGTTTCTCAAATCAAAATGGTAAGGGAAGGTTGATTTACAAAACTCGATATAACGACCATTGGCATCTTTGACACGTACACTTTTACCGAGATTGGCACTCTCTTCGATGATCAACTCCCGATCCAACTCTCGATTAATCGCCTGTTGTAACTCATCAGAGACTTTTTTGCCTTCGCCTGAGAAGAACTTGATTCCATTATCAAAATAAGGATTATGAGATGCTGAAATGACAATCCCCGCATCAGCATGTAAGGCACGGGTAAGATGAGCAATGGCTGGGGTAGGTAGGGGTCCAAGCAAATGTACATAGACACCCGCTGCGTTTAAACCCGCCTGCAATGCAGACTCTAAGATATAGCCGGATAAACGTGTATCTTTACCTAAAACTACGATTGGTTTTTTATTTTGGCGAACCTGTTTTAATACTTTTCCTGCTGCAAAACCCAATGCCAAGGCAAATTGCGGCGTGATCGGGGTCTCACCAAATTTTCCACGAATACCGTCTGTACCAAAATAGCTCATCTCTACCTACTCTTTCTCTATGCATTGAATACGTCACAAATAAAGCTTGTATTCACGCGTTTATTTTAAAATTTGCTTAATTCAATCTAAGTTTTTTAACGCCTAGTCTAGAACTTAGAATTTCATCGTTCTACTTTAAACTACACTTTACTCTACACTAAAAATTAAAAAAGCCATCCGAAGTGGACAGCCTTTTTCTACAAAAGTCTAAAAAATTATTTAAATCAATTAACCAATGCGATAATTCGGCGCTTCTTTGGTGATCGTTACATCATGCACATGCGACTCTTGCATGCCTGCCGATGTAATTTTCACAAATTTTGCATTTTGACGTAAGTCTTCCACTGTCGCAGAACCGGTATATCCCATTGAAGAGCGTAAACCACCCATCATTTGATGTACGATCGCACCCATTGGGCCTTTATAAGGTACACGCCCTTCAATCCCCTCAGGCACAAGCTTTTCAGCGCCCGCTTTAGAGTCTTGGAAGTAACGATCTGCAGAACCCGTTGCACCCGCCATTGCACCCAAAGAGCCCATACCACGATAGGCTTTATAGTAACGACCTTGGAAAAATTCAACTTCACCAGGTGCTTCTTCTGTACCTGCCATCAATGAACCCACCATGATGGTACTTGCACCAGCGCCGAGCGCTTTGGCCATATCCCCAGAGAAACGAATACCACCATCAGCGATTAAAGGAATCTGGTCTTTTAGTGCATTGGCCACATTATCAATTGCAGAAATTTGTGGAACACCGATACCTGCGACAATACGCGTGGTACAGATTGAGCCTGGGCCAATACCGACTTTTACCGCATCCGCACCCGCATCCATCAAGGCCAACGCTGCATCACCAGTTGCGATGTTGCCGCCAATGACTTGAACTTGTGGGTAGTTTTGCTTAACCCAACGTACACGTTCAATCACACCCGCTGAATGGCCATGAGCGGTATCTACCACGATCACGTCAACACCCGCATCAACCAAGGCTTCAACACGTGCAGGTGTTTCAGCACCCGTACCCACCGCAGCACCCACGCGTAAACGACCTAAGTCATCTTTACAGCTGTTTGGATAAAGCTCAGCTTTACGGAAATCAGTGACCGTAATCAAGCCTTTTAAAACATGATTGTCATCAATAACCAATACGCGCTCAATGCGATGTTTT
>JASLIY010000115.1 GCA_030152675.1 Acinetobacter sp. | reverse complement strand
GAGCCCACGCTGATGAGCGCTGCATTACAAACCTATGAGGAGAATGTGCGGCGCGGCAGTCAGGGGATTCGGCTCAGTTCGGGGATAAGTGATCGGGACAGAAAGTTTAAATCATCTTGGAAGGAAATCGGTTTTTTTGCCCGTGAGTTGAATAACAGTGCGCAGCTTAAGCGACTGTTTCGCGCACCCTCTGACTTTCGGATTCGTACCGCCGTGGTGGGTTTTGGTTCAGACTTTGATATCAATCCTAAGATTAAGCAGGTCTTGGTTGACCCAAAGACCCAGCGTAGTCGCAGCTATTACAACTGTCATGCCATCGGCAATGTGGATGCGAAGAATGCCTGTAATTGGGGCGAGAAAAGTGTTTTTTCGAATGGCAGTCCCACCATTTCTGGAGTGGGCGGCTATGGTGAAGGTGGCTTTTACTCTGCACAGTCAACTGATGAATTGATTCAAAGTATCGTCAAATTTGTGGATGAAACCAAACCTGACTTTGATCCCTTGATCATGGGCTCACCGACCATTCCTTTGGATCGCCTCAATCCATTGCAACTGCATCCCTTTGGTTATTATGCGACGTTTATTCCGACGCCAGCCTCTAGTGAGCGTCTTTGGCAAGGCAATCTCAATAAATATCCTATTTATAATGGCGAGTTAATGGATGCGGATCGGCGCAAAAGTCTGATCAAAGCCAGTGGTGAAATCGACCAAACGGCACAAGGGCTGTGGGGGCAAGGGGGGATGAAAGCCTTATTGCCGCTGGGGACTCGACCCACGACCCAAGCCGATGTGATGCATGGGCGTCGACTGTGGACCAATCGTCAATTGGATGCCAAGACACAAGTGCCGCAGAGTGCTGCGACGCTCAAAGCGGTCAATCTGGCCACGGTGCTGGGAATGGGTGCGGATCACGACTTTGTGAATGATCCAGACAAGAACTATTGGCTGAATTTATTGGGTTATCCGGTGGCGGTGGATGCGGAGATTGGTGGCATTGTGCAATTGCCGCAACATGAATTGCGGCAGATGGGGGCTGTGCTGCATTCCAAGCCAATCTTGATCACCCAGCAAGGCAAGGTGGCTGATGTGGATGGCAAGCTGGGGAGCCAAAATCGTGAGGATTATTTACTTTTTGGTAGCACCCAAGGCCTGTTACATGTGGTAGATCAACAAGGTCAAGAAGTTTTCGCCTTTGTCCCCAATGAAATGCTGGCGTCTCAAAAACAGGCGTTTCTTGCGCCGGGCAGTAGTTCTGGTGGTCGCGAGTTGCTGTTTTATGGTGTGGATGCAACTTGGACTGCACATACTCAATACGTCTCGACCGCCGATGGTGGTTTAAGTGTGCAAGATGCGAAGCGTACCGAGGACGAATCGCAGCAGCGCAAGCGTTCGCTGATGGATCGCGGCTTGCAATGGGTCTATGGCGGGCTGCGTATGGGCGGCAAAAGTTATTATGCATTGGATCTGACCGAGATCCTGCAGCCGAAACTGAAATTTCAAATTGATCCTGTCAATGCCCGGATCATCAATAGCCAAGGTCAAATCCAAGTTCCAGAATTACAATATATGGGGCAGAGTTGGTCTAAGCCAACGCTGGGCTATGTGAATTGGCAGGGACAAAAAAAGCTGGTGATGTTTGTCGGTGGCGGCTATGACGCAACGGGGGAAGTGCAGTGTGCCGCAAGCGCGATAAGTTCCTCAGCGCTGCCATCTCAGAGCAGGATGTCGAGCCGTCGCGATGCAGAGGTAGAGGCCGAGGCTTTGGTGCGCTATAACAACAAAGGTTATGAGTGTCCGACCTATCAGCAACGTAATGCGGTGGGTGCGGGGGTGTATATGTTTGATGCTGACAACGGAAGCTTGCTGTGGTGGAGTAGTGTGCATGCCCAAAATCAGCAAGCCACTGGGACAGCCGTTCAAGCCACGCCACACGCTGAGCTGCAATACAGTGTGGTGTCGCAGATCAATGCACTTGACCGTAACAATGACGGCTTGGTGGATACGCTTTACTTTGCGGATTTGGCGGGTCAGGCCTTTCGGGTGGATATTGACGGTGATGCCAATGCAGTGGCGAATATCGCGACAAATACAGCAGCGACGGCCAAGCCAAATTTTGCCAAACGTGTGGTGCGCCTCCTGAATGTACATCGCGAGGATGGTCTCAGTCCGCGTTTTTATGGCATGCCGAGTTTTTCAGTGCATCAGAATGCTCAAAGTCAGTTGTTTGGGATCATGGCGCTGAGTTCAGGCAATAGCAGTTCACCCTTGGCGGATGCCAGTCACAGTGCCCAAGATGGGGTGTTTGTGATCTTTGATCGAGATGTTGCGCGTGCTGACCTATACCGCACGACTGCCTTACAAGACACATTGACCTTTCAGCAATTGCCAATGCTCAACCTTTCAGCGGCGGCGGTGAATTGGGCGGGCGAACACAGCCCTGATACCGCGCAAACCTCGGGTTGGTGGTCGCCATTTTCATCCACCCAAGGTGACTTTAAGGGCTTAAACGAAATCTTTGCCATTGATCATGTGCTTTACGCCAATGTCTACAATAAAAATGGTCAAGGGATTGGTGGTGGTTGTGGTGCACGCGTGGTGGGGGATTCGTATCTGTTTCAGTATTGCTTGCCCTTTGGTCGATGTAATACGCCTTTGGTGGTGGCGGGTCAACCCAATCGGATGAAGATTGGTGCAGGGATCTTGGGGACTGGATTGGCCAAGGGTTATACCAATGCCGATGGTAGTTTGAGTGTCGCGCTGAATCGCCAAGGCAAAAATAGCAGCAACTGCCGTAGTGAAGCCTATAAGCATTTGCCGGAATGCCAGTTGTTTGAAACCCAAGTCACGCTCAAAAACACGCGCTGGTACGAACGGCGGTCAAAAATATGAAGCCCGCCACGATGAAAGCCAAAGTGATGAAGTTCAACGCTATACCTGAAGCGATGAAACCCAAGGCGATGACGCCATGGATGCAGACGCGACGAGGCTTTAGCTTGTTGGAGTTGATGCTAAGTTTGGTGCTGATCAGTATCTTGGTGCTGATCGCCGTGCCCAGTTATCAGCGCTATATCGAGCGTAAAGACTTGGCCATGGCCAAACAGGAGGCACTGAAAATCGTCGCAGAGCTTGAGATGTTTAAGGCGCGCAATTTTAGTTATCAGGGTTTTGATTTGGGGCAAATTTATCCCAGTTATGATGCCGCGCAGCACCAACTGCATTTGCCAGTGGCTGCAGATCCTGCACGCACTCAGTATGTGCTGAGCTTGGTGGATCTCGAAAGCAAAAGACCTTTAAACCTAGATTGGCGTCAAGATTTATCATCACAATCGACAGGTCAGCCTACTGCGCTTGGCTCAGCGCAATCTTCGGCAGAGCACAGCGCCTCTGTGCCGCTTGGCTTGGGTTGGGCGATCAGCGTGGTGCGGGCAAAAACCAGCACCGGTGAGTTCAAGCAACCGCGCAATTACGACCTTTTGCTCAACAGTACAGGACTACGTTGTATGACCCAGCAGGCCAATCGGGTGGAGACATTTCAAGACTGCGGTGATGTGGAGAGCCAAACATGGGATTGAAGAGGGGCAGCATGGGAAGTATTAGCAAGCTCGGTGGTAGACGCGCTTATAGCTTACTTGAGTTACTGGTGGTGCTGAATATTATCGCGATCCTCGCCAGTCTGGCTTATCCGGCCTATGTGAGCTATAAAGTTCGTGTCAATCGAGCCGATG
>JASLIY010000109.1 GCA_030152675.1 Acinetobacter sp. | reverse complement strand
GCAGTGGCTGAATATGAAAAAACTGTACAAAACGCCTTTCGTGAAGTGGCCGATGCCTTGGCAGAGCGGCATGGGCTGAGACAACAGAAGACCAAACAGGGTCAAGGTTTGGCTGCCATTAGTGAACGCGCACGCATGGCACAGTAGCGTTTAGATCACGGCGTGGTGAGTTATCTCGAAGTGCTAGATGCGGAACGCAGCTTGTTACAGGCCGAGCAACAATGGATCGAAACCCAAAGTACCTTGCTCAAGTCGCATGTCAGTTTGTATGTGGCACTCGGCGGAGATAGTCGATCGCTGAAGCAACAGCAACAGACGCAGCAAGCTGCAGGGTCCTCATCGCGTTCAGGCGGTTTAGACAGTTAGACAGTTAGAAAATCAAATACTGAGAGATTTAGGTTTTAAAAGTTTTTAGGTTTTAAGCGTATTCAAGTACTTAAAGCCTCACGTATTGAAAGCATTCGATTTAAGGTCCAGCAATGAAAATTAAAAAGCAATTTATTTGGGGCGCAGGGGTGGTCATCGCCTTGGTTGCCGTATTGGCATGGCGCTTTCTAAGTCAACCCTCAACTGAAGGTCTGGTCAGTGGTAATGGTCGGATCGAAGCCACTGAAATCAATATCGCCAGTAAGTTGCCGGGCCAGATCGAAGAGATCTTGGTCAATGAAGGTGACTTCGTCGATGCCGGTCAGGTCTTGGCCAAAATTAAAATTTCAACCCTAGAAGCACAATTACGTGAAGCCGAAGCGCAAGCACGTCAGGCCAAGAACGCGATTGCCACAGCACAAGCCCAAGTGGCGATGCGTGAAAGTGATCAGGCAGCAGCAGGGGCGGTGGTTGATCAACGCGAAACAGAATTGATCGCAGCCAAACGTCGTTTAGCGCGTACTGAAGTCTTGGCCAAAGAAGGCGCATCCTCGAAACAACAACTCGATGATGAACGTGCGGATGTACAGCGTGTCACGGCGGCAGTCAGTGCGGCCAAAGCCCAAGTTGCCAGTGCTCAGTCAGCAGTGGTGGCTGCGAAAACCCAAGTGATCGGCGTAGGTTCACAAGTTGAGGCGATCCAAGCCACGATTGAACGCATCCAATTTGATATCGCAGATGGTCAGCTCAAAGCACCGCTAAAAGCGCGTGTGCAACATCGTATCGCACAGCCGGGCGAGATCGTACCGAGTGGCGGTCGAGTCTTGAACCTGATCGATCTGTCTGATGTGTATATGACGTTTTTCTTGCCTGAAACTGTGGCAGGTCGTGTGGCGATCGGTACAGAAGTTCGGATCGTGCTGGATGCTGCACAGCAAATCGTGATCCCTGCCAAAGTTTCTTATGTGGCAGATACTGCGCAGTTCACGCCAAAATCAGTGGAAACCGCCAGTGAGCGCCAAAAACTGATGTTCCGTGTTAAAGCCAAAATCGATCCAGCATTGCTGAATAAAAATATCGATCAGGTCAAAACAGGTTTACCGGGCATGGCCTATATCAAACTCGATGATCAAGCGGCATGGCCGGCATTCTTGGCCAATAAGGTTGAATAATGAAACAGCAATCCGAATCCATGCAAGATCCGTTGGTTGCCCAAGTCAAACAGTTGTGTCAGCGCTATGGTGACACGCAGGCGCTGAACAATATCAGCTTGGATTTACCAGCAGGCTGCATGATTGGCCTGATCGGGCCGGATGGGGTCGGTAAATCCAGCCTACTGAGTTTGTTGGCTGGGGCACGCCAAGTACAACAGGGCAGTGTGATGGTGTTGGGCGGTGATATGGCCAATGTCAAACACCGCACTCAGATCTGTCCGCGTATTGCTTTTATGCCGCAAGGCCTCGGCAAGAACTTGTATAAGACCTTGTCAGTTGAAGAGAATCTACAGTTCTTTGCACGCTTGTTTGGACATGATGCGCATGAACGTCGTTTGCGGATCGATGATCTGACCAAGAGCACCGGACTGTATGACTTCTTGCCGCGTCCGGCAGGCAAACTGTCGGGTGGGATGAAGCAAAAGCTCAGCCTGTGCTGTGCGCTGATCCATGATCCTGACTTTTTGATCTTGGATGAACCGACCACCGGGGTCGATCCCTTGGCGCGGGCGCAATTCTGGGAACTGATCAATCGAATTCGCTTGGAACGTCCAAGCATGAGCGTGATCGTTGCCACGGCCTACATGGATGAGGCACAAGGTTTTGATTGGCTGGCGATGATGGATGATGGCCAGATTTTAAAAACAGGAACACCGCAACAACTCTTGGCACTGACCGAAAGTGACAACTTGGAAGATGCCTTTATCAAGTTGCTGCCTGAAGAAAAAAAACAGGGCTATGAACCTGTTGAAATACCGCCTTTACATATTGATCCTACCCTAGGTTATGCGATCGAAGCGCAGGGCTTAACCGTGCGCTTCGGTGATTTTACCGCCGTGAATCAGGTCAACTTTCAGATCCGACGCGGCGAGATTTTTGGTTTCTTGGGCTCGAATGGTTGTGGTAAATCCACCACCATGAAAGTCTTGACCGGGTTGCTGCCTGCGTCTGAAGGACAGGCTTGGTTGTTTGGGCAGGAAGTCGAAGCCAACAACATCGAAACTCGGCGCCGTGTCGGCTATATGTCGCAGGCATTCTCACTGTATAACGAACTGAGTATCTTGCAGAACTTGGTGCTGCATGCACGTCTATTCCATGTGCCCGAAGATCAGATTGAATCGCGGGTCGATCAGATGTTGCAGCGCTTTGAGCTGGTTGAGGTGCAACACAGCATGCCAGATGCATTGCCATTGGGGATGCGTCAGCGTCTGTCTTTGGCCGTGGCCTTGGTGCACAATCCTGAGATCCTGATCTTGGATGAGCCGACCTCAGGGGTCGACCCGATTGCACGGGATAACTTCTGGCGTTACTTGGTGCATTTATCACGCAATGAAGGGGTGACGATCTTTATCTCCACCCACTTTATGAATGAAGCTTTGCGCTGTGATCGCATGTCGATGATGCATGCTGGTAAGGTCTTGGACAGTGCCGCACCGCAGCAGTTGATTGAAAATCGCGGTGCAAGCACGCTCGAAGAAGCCTTTATCGGCTACTTGATCGATGCTGGCGCAGGTACGCCGCCACAAACAGAGCCGGATGCACCCGCAGCGATCAGCAACAGCGAGGCCAAGCCCAGTCAGCATCCGGTGCCAGATCGTTTTAGTCTGCAACGTTTGCTGAGTTATGCATGGCGTGAATCTTTAGAGTTGGCGCGTGATCCTGTACGTGCCACTTTGGCGCTGTTGGGCTCGATCATCCTATTGTTCGTGATTGGCTTTGGTATCACCTTGGATGTTGAAGATCTGACCTTTGCGGTGCTGGATCGTGATCAAAGCAGTCTCAGTGAAAACTACACCCTGAATTTGGCGGGCTCGCGTTACTTTATCGAGAAGCCACCGATTCAGAGCTATGAAGAACTCGATCAGCGCATGCGCAAAGGCGAGATATCGCTGGCGATTGAAATCCCACCGAATTTTTCTGAGCGCGCCGCACGCGGTGAAGCCGTCAAGATCGGTGCTTGGATCGATGGTGCCATGCCATCGCGTGCGGAGACCATTCGCGGTTATGTGCAGGGCATACATCTGCAGTGGATGATGCAGCAGTACAACACCCGTGCCGGTGAATCTTTCCGTACCCCTGTCACGGTCGAAACCCGTTTCCGTTACAACCCCGATATCCGCAGTTTGCCGGCCATGGTGCCTGCGATTGTGCCACTGTTGTTGCTGTTGATTCCGGCCATGCTGACTGCGTTGTCGGTGGTGCGTGAGAAAGAGCTCGGTTCGATCGTCAACTTATATGTGACACCAGTCAAACGCAGTGAATTTTTACTCGGTAAACAATTGCCCTATATCGTGTTGGCGATGCTGAACTATCTGTTGATGTGTTTGGTGGTGGTGACTTTATTTGATGTGCCGATCAAGGGCAGTTTCTTGACCCTGACCACAGCCGTATTTTTATTTGTGATTATCTCGACCGGCTTTGGCTTGCTGGCCTCATCGGTGACCAAGAGTCAGATCGCGGCGATGTTCTTTGTCATGATCGGGACTTTGATTCCAGTGTTGCAGTACTCGGGTTTGATCGATCCGGTGTCTTCACTCGAAGGCTTTGGGCATTGGTTCGGAAGCGTTTATCCAGCCACGCACATGGTCAATATCAGCCGTGGGGTATTTAACAAGGCTTTGAGCTTTGAAGAGCTGCGCCATTCTTTGTGGATGTTGGCTGCAACCGTTCCGGTGGTGATGCTGCTGGCGATTTCATTGTTGAAAAAACAGGAGCGCTAAGATGGATAAATTACAAAATATCTTTCGACTGGGCTGCAAAGAACTGTGGAGTCTGTGGCGTGATCCGATGATGCTGTTGTTGATCACCTATACCTTTACCATGTCGATTTATACCGGTTCATCTTCGCTGCCTGAAAGTTTAAACAATGCACCGATCGCCATCGTGGATGAAGATCAATCCACACTCTCAACGCGGATTAGTTCAGCGTTTTATCCACCGCTGTTTGCACCTGAAGCGGTGGAGTTAAATCAGATCGATGCGGGCATGGATGCGGGCAACTATAGCTTTAGCTTAAATATCCCATCACGTTTTCAAGAAGATGTGTTGGCGGGTCGTCCAGCAGCCGTGCAACTCAACGTCGATGCGACTCGAGTCACGCAAGCACTGTCAGGCAGTGGCTATATTCAGCAAATGATCTTGACCGAAGTCAGTGAATACCTACAAGGCTATCGCAGTGCCATGGCTTTTCCAGTGGATCTAGAACTACGTGCGCGCTTTAACCCGACTTTGGATCGGCAATGGTTTGGGAGTCTGATGCAAGTGATCAATAACGTCACCATGCTGTCGATTATCCTGACCGGTGCGGCGCTGATCCGTGAGCGTGAGCATGGTACGGTAGAGCACTTGATGGTGATGCCGGTGACGGTATTTGAAATCATGATGGCCAAAGTTTGGTCGATGGGCTTGGTGGTGTTGTTTGCTTCCTTTGTCTCGATCCACTTGGTGGTGATGGGGCTGATGCAGGTGCCGATCGAGGGCAATCTATGGCTATTCTTTATGGGTGCTGCATTGTCTTTATTCGCCACCACGTCATTGGGGATCTATCTGGCCACGGTGGCCAAGTCGATGCCACAATTTGGACTGCTGATGATGTTGGTGCTGATTCCGCTACAGATGTTGTCGGGAGGGCTGACGCCACGTGAAAGTATGCCGGGTGTGGTTCAGAACATCATGCAGTTTGCACCCACCACGCACTTCGTCAATTTGGCGCAAGCGATCTTATATCGTGATGCCAGTCTGAGCATGGTCTGGCCGTCATTCTTGGCCTTGTTTGTGATCGGCGCAGTGCTGTTTTACTTTGCACTAAAACGCTTTAAAGACACCATTCATACCATGGCCTAAGCCGAACAACGCGCTTCATCTACAATTCAAGCTCAGCCTACGGGTTGGGCTTGAATCATTTGTCTAAAGCGTTCAAATTAGCGCATATAACACGACCTAAAAAAGTTTAAAGAGCATTATGTTTCAGTTGATTGCCGAGTTCTGTGGTGGCGTGGGTCTATTTTTGATCGGCATGACCCTCATGACCGAAAGCCTTAAAGCCTTATCTGGGGAGACACTCAAGTCGTGGCTGACCCGATTTACCCAAACCCCGATAAAAGCCACCAGCTCAGGCATCGGACTGACCGTGCTGATGCATTCCTCAACCGCGACCATATTGGCGACGATTGGCTTCGTCAGTGCAGGGGTACTCAACTTTAGCCAAGCGCTTGGCGTGGTGATCGGTGCCAATATCGGCACCACCAGTACTGCATGGTTAGTGGCCTTGTTGGGGCTGAAATTCTCCATTGCCACAGTGGCGCTACCGCTGATCGGCTTGGGTGCGATCGTCAAGTTACTGTTCAAAGGTCGTGTCGGCATGCTGGGCTTTGCCGTGGCAGGCTTTGGCTTGATGTTCTTCGGCATCGACCTCTTACAAGTTGCGATGTCTGGCGTGGCGACGCAAGTTGATTTTTCAATCTTTTCTTATCACAGTCTGAGCGGCAAACTGCTGTTGGTGTTGATTGGCTTTATCATGACTGTGCTGTTGCAGTCGTCTACCGCCGCGATCACCACCACCTTGGCAGCATTGGCCACCGGCGCGATCGATTTACAGCAGTCCTTGTTGTTGGTCATCGGGCAGAATATGGGCTCGGTCTGCATCATCTTGGTGTCGGTAATCGGCGCCTCGATCAATGCCAAGCGCATTGCTGCGGCCAATGTGATCTTCAATCTGATCAGTGCGATGTTGGCCTTTGTGATTTTGGTGCCGCTGTTCTTGTGGATCGCAGGCTTGGAGATGATGGGGCAGCAGTGGGATGATGTGATCGTGGTCGCGGCCTTTCATACCGCCTTTAGTCTATTTGGCGCCGTGGTGATCTTGCCCTATCTCGAGCAATTGCAAGCGCTGATTTGTCGGATGCTGCCCAGTGACCGTCCTGAAATCTTGCGTTACTTGGATCAAGCCAGTTTTGCGGTGCCGTCATTGGCGATCGCTTCGGCACAGCATGTGGTCTATGCCAGTTTGGGGCAGATCTTTGAGTTGCTGCATCAGGCTTTGCAGAATGGGGTGTTGGTGCCCGAATCACAACTACAACAACTCGATGAACTGATCCATGAGCTAGAACAGTATCTGGATAAGCTTCCGGTCAATCACGATATCGAACAGCGTCAGCAGCTGATTGGTCTATTGCGTGTCATGGTTTATGTGCGTGTACTGCGTAATGACTTGGAGCAAAGCCATCAGGTGGTCTTGATTCGCACCTTGCCCTTTGTACAGCAAGTGGCTTTGGACTATCTGCATATTGTGGACAGCTACTATAAAGATATTCAGAACCATCAGAAGATCGAAGACATCCAAGCCTTAAAGATTGAGATCAGCAATCTCAAACTCTGGCTGGATCAACATCGTGAGGAGATGCGTGACAAGATCTTGGTCTATGCAACTACACATCAGATGAGTGCGGCGACCAGTCTAGAGTTGTTGGCAGCGCAGCGTTGGTTGGAGCGTTTGATCGCACATACCAAACGTTTGAGTAATGTGTTGGAAGATACTGCGATCGGCAAGGTCGGGCAGGTGGTGGAAGAAGACCTCACTTCTGCATGAGCGCAGCAATGGGGTCTCTGTGGGGTGAATGATGATGCTGTATGGCACTTCCTACGGCATCCCAATATGAAGCAGAGAGTGTTTTAAGGTGATGGAATACTCAATCCAGCTGATCCATACATTGCAGCAGTTTTAAAAGGTCTTGATGCTGCGTCGAGGCCGCTGACGCCTGTGCAATCGCATCGGCATAATAACGTGGATAATCCACGGCAACCGTCTTGAGTTTATCGCGTCCAGTTTCGGTTAAGACACTATAGACCCCACGTTTATCGTTGGGGCACAGATCACGGATCGCCAAGCCATCGCGCTCAAGCCGCAGCACCAAACGCGAGACTGCACTTTGACTTAAGTGCAGTCGGGTGCCGAGTTCTTGAATTCTCAGTTCTCCTTGTTTGGCTGCGGCCAAATGCTGCAAAGCACGATATTCGGAGAGTCCGATCCGATGCTGTCGTTGCAGTAACTGTGCGACATGCGTTTCGATATCGGTGAGTAAATAAGACAGTTGTTCGAATCGTATCGGTGTTGTGGTCATGAGTTGATCTTTGCGTGGAGGAAATGCCAGAGTTGCATGCAGCAATTTGAAAATGTATGTGCATGCATAATCTAGCATAAGGTCGAGATCGTTGTCAGCGCTTGTTCAGCTTGAAACTCAAGTGATCTGCAAGCTTTAGTCCGATGATTCCGCCGATGATCAGGGCAAAGCACAGCACTTTTTGCCAAGAAATTGACTCTGAAAAGATCAAGGTACCGAATAGCACCGTACCGATTGAGCCAATGCCGACCCAAACGGTATAGCCGACACCGACATCGATTTTGCGCAGTGCCAAACTTAAGAAAAATATTCCACAACTGGCTGCGAAAATGGTCAGTAGCGATGGCCAGAGCAGGGTGAAACCCTGTGAGGCGTTAGTACCGAGTGCAAAGATGATTTCAAATGCGGAGGCAAGCAGTAGATATAACCAGGCTTTGCGATGCGCATGCTGTTGAATATGCGTCGTTGGTGTCGATGTGATTGTGTCTGACATCTGCTTGCTCCTTAAACTAATGTGACTGCGCGTAAACCAATCACGCCGAGGATGATTGAAATAAAACTGGCGATCTTGATT
>JASLIY010000103.1 GCA_030152675.1 Acinetobacter sp. | reverse complement strand
AGTAAAAATCCACACAAGTTGTTCTTCATAATCTCTTAATGATCTTCTTGCTACTTCGTCAGCAGCAAGCTAGGTCGGCTATATTACTCTCTATCTCTAGAAAGTCAACATGTAATGTTAATATTTTTAAAAGCTTGTTTTCAAACCCAACCACTCAACTCTGCGAACCGCATTTCATCAAGTGCTTGTTTCTCAACAAGTTTTTATCAACATCACCGCCGATGGATGTGCATTATAGGCGAAATATTTTCAGGCGCAACCCCTATTTTCAAGTTTTCTAAAAATAATAGATTGTATGTTTTATTAATGAACACCACCTTTTATAAGTTACTGTTTTTATTAACTAACTTAAATTAGGTATTTCCGATGCATTATTACTCGATTTTAAATACGCTAAAATCATGGTGGTCAATTCACCCTTCAACTGCTGTTCAGAAATCAAAAAACTACGGTGACTGATATAGCGCATCATCGTAAATAAGGTGCTATTGATAATAATAAAAGACTTATGTTGTAGGGTCTGAAAATCCCAATGCCTAAAAAAGCGATTAAACACCAACAATCCAACTTCAAAAAAATGTCGCTCTAAAATCTGAGCCGCCTCTGAATGCGCATAACTATGCCAATGTTTGAGGATTTCACTAAAAAAGCCATGATCCGATCGCATCGCATCAAAACCAAACTGAATACTAAAGGGAATCAATTGTTCCAGCGTAAGCTGCTGCTCTGTAGTCGCAATCTTTTTCAAAGCCACCCCAAGGCTTTCACACTTGCGTTTCAGTAACTCTAGAATGATCTGATCTTTATTTTCAAAATATTGATAGATTGAACCGACACTGACACCAGATTTTTCAGAAATCTTAGGAGTGGTGATGTGTTGTAACCCCTGCTGAGCGATACACCACTGAGTGGCTTGTAAGATATCTTCTACGATCAAAATCGCACGTTGCTGGGTCGGTTTTTTTCTCATCTTCAGCTCCTGTGCAGGATACGAATTGAATGCGAATAAATATTCATATTAGAGTGGTGATTAAATAGTAAACAGGACGGTATTGCAATGTCACATGTTCAAATACCACGGCGGCTCAAGAGTTTTGACAACATGCGAAAATCAAATTGGAAAACACGGGCTTTCCAATTGCTAAGTAAGCAACCGCTACAACCTTCTCAGGCAGAGTATGACTCAATCCAACATGCACTGAATCGAGGAGATCCAGCGATGGATGCCATCATCCAGTGGGTGATGCAGAATCCCAAACAACATCGCAGTTATTTTGAAACCGCGCTTTTTCAAGGTCTTGACCAACTCCCACATGCAATTCCTGAGCTGAATCGCTTCTTTGCTCGTGTGGAAACTGCGCCTGATTGGCTAGATCAGCACAAAATGCAGCAGGCGATAAAATTTATCCATCGCCTCGGGATAAACAGTGGTTTCGTCCTACGCGACTTATCTTTAATGACGGGTTACTTATATCCTGGATTCAACTATCCACTGATCTTGACTGGTGCCTTAAAGCAACAGGCCGGCAAACGTATGGCCGAAACCACCAAATGGTGGATGGATATTACCGAAGAAAATGCTTTTTCAAGATTCAATGCCGGATTTACCTCGACCGTCTATGTGCGCTTTATTCACGCCTTGGTACGGCATCATTTAAGTCAGTCTCAGGATTGGGATACACAGCAATGGGGATGCCCGATCAATCAATTTGATTTGGCACTGACCAATATTGCCTTTAGTGGCATGTTGTTACTCGGCATTCGTGGCTTAGGCATATTTCCCAATCGTCAAGAAATCGACAGCTTTTTACATTTTTGGAAATATGCTGGCTGGCTCATGGGCATCGATGAACACTGGTTGGTCGATCAGGAGCGGCAAGGTTGGCGGTTGTTGTATTGGATGCAGTTTGCACATCCCAAAGCAGATCAATCCAGTGTTGATCTCGCCACCAGCCTCTCTCAAGAACCCTTCCAACGCCAATATCGTCACTTACGCAATTGGCAACAAAAGATCGCCTACCGTGAACACTTGGATATCACCCAATTTTTCATTGGCCGCAAGCGCATGCAACAACTGGGGCTTCCACCACGTCATGTGGCATGGTTTGCCTACTATCTTATTCTCAGAAATAGCATTGTTTATACCGCAGCACGGCATTCAGACAGGGTGGATCATTTTTTGATTGAAAAAGGCAGAGTCTTACAAAAAATGGCTTTTGGGCTTTATCAACATAAAGTCAAACAGCTGGCCAGCATGCATCAATGATCCGACCGAGAAGCGTGATCAAGCATGCTCAGGCAGATCAGCAACGCCTCTGCCCCGCTTGCTTTACTCAAGTCTTTATCAATCGCGGATCACAAGACCTGTCTCTGCATCGATGATTTTGCTGGGTTGTTGGCTATGACCCAAATCCCCATTGAGGTATTTGAGTTCGCTGCCAAAATATTGATTGGCATCTTGTAAGGATCTGGCAGGTGCCTGCCCGGCTGGATTGGCGCTGGTCGAAACGATAAAACCATTAAACGCATTACACAAGGCGGTACATAAAGGATGATTACTGACGCGTACCGCGACTTTAGGATGTTGACCTCGAATCCAGTGCGGGATGTTTTCATCAGCATTGAGTAACCATGTGATTGCGCGCTCACTCGGACTACGTTGCGTCCAGCTGTCAATCACGCGTTCACGCATTTTGGAATCTAAACGTTGTAATAGATGCTCGACTTGGCTGACTTGACCAGCGAGTAAGATCACGCCTTTTTCGATCGGGCGTTGTTTGAGCCTGAGTATTTCTAAAAAAGCCTGTTGATTAAACGGGTCACAACCTAATCCCCATACTGCTTCTGTTGGATAGGCCAGTACCTGACCCTGTGCTAAAAATTCAGCAGCCTCGGCAACAGAGGTCGTAATCATAAATATTCACCCG
>JASLIY010000101.1 GCA_030152675.1 Acinetobacter sp. | reverse complement strand
CCAGACAGTGCATAGACCGTTCCGAGTGCAGCCACCACCACTTCACGTGCAGCCATGGCGGGAATCAGTGCAATCACGATTTGCCAGTTAAAGCCCAGTGGTGCAAAAATCGGCTGTAATAGATGCCCAAGCATACCGGCTAAGCTATAGTCGATATCGGGTAAGGTTGCGCCCTCTGGCGGCTGTGGGAAAGTACATAAGAACCATAAAATAATGGTCAATGCCAAAATGATCCCACCGACACGTTTTAAGAAGATTTTCGCGCGATCCAATAGACCAATCCAAACACTCTTTAGATCTGGAATTTGATAGCTTGGCAACTCCATCAGCAAGGCATGCTGTGACTTATTTTTTTGAAAGAATTTCATCACCAGCGCCACCAGCAATGCACTGACGATGCCGGCCATATACAAGCCAAACAGCACTAAACCATGAAAGTTAAAGATGCCCCATACTGTCTTGGCTGGTATAAACGCCGCAATCAACAGAGAATAGACGGGCAAGCGTGCCGAGCAGGTCATCAACGGTGCAACCATAATCGTGGTCAGACGATCACGTGGATCACTGATACTCCGTGTCGCCATGATCCCTGGAATTGCACAGGCAAAACTAGAGAGCAAGGGAATAAATGCACGACCACTCAAACCGGCTTTAAACATTAATTTATCTAAGAGAAAAGCAGCACGTGGTAAATAACCTGATTCTTCAAGAACCAAAATAAAGAAGAATAAAATTAAGATCTGAGGCAGAAATTCAAGTACACCACCAACACCGGCGATCACCCCATCGACCACCAAGCTCTGTAGCATCGGATGTGAAATAAAGCCACCGAGGTATTCACCGAGCCAATCTGTACCTGCAACGATAAGCTCTTTAAATGGCTCAGCCCATGCAAATACCGCTTGGAAAATCACAAACATCATCACCGCCAGTGTCAACAAACCTAACACTGGGTGTAAAAAAATCTTGTCCAGAAAGTTGGTGCGCTTGTCTTCTTCTTCTAGCGAGACCACCACATCTTTGAGTAACTGTTCTACTTTTTGGTGCTGTGTTCCACTCAGGATCACATCACTTAATTCATTGTGCGGCGTATGATATTTTTCTTGATCGAGTGCCGCCATCAAGTTTTCGATGCCCGAATTACGCACCGCAACCGTTTCAACCACAGGTACACCGAGACGCTGTGACAGTTTTTGTGTGTTGATCTGCATGCCGCGACGTCGCGCTTCATCCATCATGTTCATGACCAACAAGATCGGTTTGCCGAGTGCAATGATTTCTAGCACCAAACCCAAGTGTAATTTTAAATTGGTCGCATCAACCACACATAAAAATGCATCTTGTTCGGATTCTTCGGCGATTTTACCTTGCACCACATCACGGGTGATTTCTTCATCGGGGCTGGTCGCCTCCAGACTATAGGTTCCTGGCAAATCCAAGACCCGGACTGGCCGTCCAGAAGGCAAGGTAAATCGACCGACTTTACGTTCAACCGTCACCCCTGCGTAGTTGGCTACTTTCTGCCGCGTACCGGTTAAATGATTAAACAGTGACGTCTTACCACAGTTTGGGTTACCGACTAAAGCAACACGTAAGGCTTCACTCATCCTGTTGCTCCCTCTGTATCTTGGCTGATTTCGATCTTATCGGCTTCGATTTTACGCAAAGCAAACCGGGTAAAACCGACCTGTATTAAGATGGGATCTCCACCAAAAATACCCTTGGTAATCACATGAACACGTGTACCTGCAACAAAGCCCAAGGTTTCTAAACGACTCGCTATGAGATCTGTACGGCCACTATCACCTAAGTCCCGATTAACTTTGGTAACAATGGCTGTCTGCTTCACTTTCAACTCTGACAAACGCACTGTCGGCCTCTAAACTGTTATAAATAGCACTGATTATACAGGCAAATGAGAATTGCTACCAAATAAGATTTGATTATAATTCTCATTTGCCCACCGGATCGACTTTCACTGAATTTTGATCTACATTGCCCATCATCGCTTGTAGATGCTTAAACCTAGACATGGCCTTAAATAAAAAACCGCGCATACCGACTGCTGTGAGTATCCCAGAGCAGCTCAGTTTTTTACACGGATTTCGTGACTACTTGGTCGCCCAAACGGTCAGCCCACATACGCGTAACGCTTATTTGTCGGACTTAATCCAATGTAGTGAATGCCATACGCAGCCACTCCCCGATTGGAGTCATGATGATATTTCCGATGTTTTACTGGCCCTGACTAAACAAGGCAAAAGTCCACGTTCAATTGCTCGGAGTTTATCCGCTTTACGTTCCTTTTATAAGTTTTTACGCGAACAAAAAATTCGACTCGACAATCCCGTTGCCGAACACAAGACACCAAAGATCGGCCGCGCCCTCCCCAAAGACTTGTCTGAACAAGATATTGAAGCGCTGATTCAGGCGCCAGATATCAACACCGCCTTGGGTTTGCGTGATCGCGCCATGCTCGAAGTTTTGTATGCCTGTGGTTTGCGTGTGTCTGAACTTTTGCTGCTACGTCTTGATTTAATTAATTTAAAACAAGGTTACTTAAGGGTCTTGGGCAAGGGCAATAAAGAGCGCTTAGTCCCCATGGGGGCAGTTGCCTGTGAATGGGTAGAAAAATATTTAAACGAAGCACGCGGTACACTCTATCAAACCGCAACCGACTATCTGTTCCTGACCCAACAAGGCGGGATCATGAGCCGACAAAACTTTTGGTATGCGATTAAACGCTATGCTTTGCAGGCCGGAATCACGGCTGAACTCTCACCGCACACCTTAAGACATGCCTTTGCAACCCATCTGCTTAACCACGGTGCAGACTTACGCGTGGTACAAATGCTCCTTGGACATAGTGACTTGTCGACCACACAAATTTATACCCATGTTGCGCAAATTCGCATGCAACAACTGCATGCTCAGCATCATCCTCGCGCCTAGTTTCTGGCTGCTTTACCCAAGCGATCAACAGCGTATTTCAAGGCTCAAGGATAAGATTTAACAAATTCAGTGCTTTTTTTTGTTATTCTTAAGCACGCAAAATCATGCTCAGCAAATATAAAGGCCGTTTATGCAATTGAACCGTTCAACCATGCTTCTCGCATGCACATTGGCATCTAGCCTAATGTTCACTGCTTGTTCCAAGGCTGATGACGCCAAAAACGACAATACTTTAACTGCAACTGCACCTGCAACAGGTGAAGCATCTGGCATCACTGAACGTAATGCAAAACAGCGACTCATTGATACTCTGCACAAGCATTTTAAAAACGCCAATATCACTGCAAAAATCAAAGATGTTAAAGTCACTGAAGTGCCCAATTTATACTGGGTCAATCTCGAAGACATGGGCTCAGTCTATGTGACCAGCGATGGTAAATATCTTATCCAAGGTGATGTGATCCGCCTCGGCGGTACACAGCTCAGCAGTATCAGCGATCAGCTCCAAGCGGTCGAAAATAAGAAGCTGCTCAATGCGTTAAAAAAAGAAGACCTGTTGATCTATCCTGCCAAAGGCAAAACCAAGCACGTGGTGTATATCTTTACCGATGCCAGCTGCCCATACTGCCATAAGCTGCATGCACAGATTCCAGAGATCAATGCCAAAGGTATCGAAGTCCGCTATATCGCATGGCCACGTGGCGAACAGTTTATGCCTGCAATGGAAAGCGTTTGGTGTAGCAAAGATCGTAAAGCTGCTTTTGAACAAGCCATGGCGGATACCCCGCTGCCCCCTGCCGACTGTAAGAACCCGGTGCGCGAACAATACCAAATGGGTCTCAACATGGGTATTAACGGTACACCAGCGATCTACAACACAGAAGGTAAGCACATTGGCGCCTATATGAGCGCTGAAGATTTGCTAAAAGCTCTAGAAAAATAACAACCTAGAGTGTAAATAAAAGATCTTTTACACTCTAGAGTCTGGCGGTTTTTTTAGCTATGATCACGAGAACTAATTTTAAATGTATAAATGGAGTGTGACGTGAAACCAGTTCGTCTGGCAATACTCGGTCTAGGTACCGTTGGTGGTGGAGCCCTTAAACTACTACAAGAAAATGCTACTGAGATTAGACGTCGCACCGGTCGTGATATTCAAATTACCCATGTGGGAACAAGACGCCCACGCCCAGACCTCAATTTAGACCCAAGCATCAAACAAAGTGCTGACTTACTTGAGATTGTGAGACAAGACGATGTTGACGTCGTGGTTGAAGTGATGGGTGGGATTCACCCTGCATTCGACGTCATCATGGAAGCGTTGAAACACGGCAAACAAGTCGTCACCGCCAACAAAGCCCTCTTGGCTGAGCATGGTAACGAGTTGTTTAAAGTTGCTGAAGCCAACAATGTCCAAATCGCCTATGAAGCCGCAGTGGCTGGTGGCATCCCCATTATTAAAGTGATCCGTGAAGGTTTGGCGGCCAACAAAATCGAATGGCTCGCCGGCATCATCAACGGCACAGGCAACTTCATCCTGACTGAAATGCGTGAAAAAGGCCGTGCTTTTGCTGATGTATTACAAGAAGCACAAGAGCTTGGCTATGCTGAAGCAGATCCAACTTTTGATGTTGAAGGTATTGATGCAGCACACAAACTCACCATTTTGGCGTCTTGTGCATTTGGTATTCCATTACAGTTTGACAAAGTGTATACCGAAGGGATCAGCAAAATCAGAGCGCAAGACGTGGCTTATGCTGAAGATCTTGGCTATCGTATCAAGCATCTCGGAATTGCGCGTCGCACCAACAAAGGGATCGAACTGCGTGTTCACCCAACGCTCATCCCAGATGAAGAATTACTGGCCAACGTCAATGGCGTTAAAAACGCAGTCTTGGTTCAAGCCAATAAAGTAGGTCCAACCTTGTACTATGGCGCGGGCGCGGGCGCGGATCCAACGGCCTCTGCCGTGGTTGCCGATGTGATCGATATTGTGCGC
>JASLIY010000100.1 GCA_030152675.1 Acinetobacter sp. | reverse complement strand
TCACGGGTCCCCGAACCTTCTTCACGTAAGATCCACTCGATATGATTGAAATCTTGCGCATTTAAAGGGCGATCCAGTTGTGCCAACTCATGATCGGGCGCACAGCACACTGCCAATTCATCATCGCGCCAGTGGATGCATTGCAGCTGCGGTAAATGACATGAACCTTCGATCAGCGCCAAGTCCAATTGGAATTGATTGACCGCCTCAATCATTTGTCGGGTATTGCCGACTTGAAGCTGTAAATGTGCTTGGGGCTGTTGTTTTAAGAAGTCCGCCATCAGATCTGGCATCAGATAGTCACTGATGGTCAGGGTTGCACCGATGCGCAAATCAACACTTTGCAGCTCACCTTTGGCTGCTTGCTCGAAAGCCTCACTCCGACCCAGAATTTCTAGCGCTTGCGGCAGCAGGTAGCGACCGAGATCGTTCAGCTGCAAACGTTTGCCCAAACGGTCAAAAAGCGGCGCCCCTAAGCCGTCCTCTAAGTCTGCTAAGGCCATGCTGGCGGCACTTTGAGTAAGCCGTACTGCATCGCTAGCCTTGGTCACTGTTCCTTCCTGAGCAACTGCTACAAAAACAGCCAGTTGGCGTAAAGTCATGCGCATGAATTTTGCCTTAACATTTTAAATATTCATTCAATATACGCGCATGTTACCATGAGCGCTGTCTTTGGTGTCACGTGCAAATCATGTCTCTTGAGAAGTTTAGTTTAGAAAAAGTGCTTTCTGTCCATCGTTGGACGGAGAATCTATTTAGTTTCACCATGACTCGCCCAGCCCATTTTAAATTTACGGCAGGTCAGTTCGCGCGAATTGGCCTGATGGTGGCGGGTGAGTTGGTGGTGCGTGCATACTCTGTGGTCTCATCGCCCTTTGATGAAACCTTAGAATTCTTTTCGATCGTGGTGCCAGATGGCGCATTTACCTCGAATTTGCAGCACCTACAGGTCGGTGATGAACTGTATCTTGAAAAAATCCCTTATGGTTTTCTGACCTTGGCACGTTATCAACAGCCCGCGCCACAAGATTTGTGGTTGCTCGCGACGGGAACTGGACTCGCGCCTTTTATTTCGATGTTGCAAGACTTTGAAACTTGGCAGAACTATCAGCAGATTTATTTGGTTTACAGTGTGCGAACCCGTGCAGAGTTGGCCTATGTCGATCGCATTGATGACATCGTGGCATTGTTTGCCGAAGGGCATAGCGGCTTTAAGTTTGTGCCGATCATTACCCGAGATCCGAGTGCAGAACTACATGATCGACTGCCGATTCTGATTGAAAATGGTCAGCTCGAACAGGTGGTGGGGCAGGTGTTTAATCCTGAAACCACACACATCATGCTCTGCGGTAATCCTGATATGGTTGAAGATACCAAGG
The DNA here is from genome assembly GCA_030152675.1 of Acinetobacter sp. GTDB lineage: Bacteria > Pseudomonadota > Gammaproteobacteria > Pseudomonadales > Moraxellaceae > Acinetobacter. The sequence continues at coordinate 1,966 of JASLIY010000100.1, read as the reverse complement.
AAGCACTCAAAGCACGCGGTCTGTCGATGAACCGCCGTGGTGAAGGCAATATTGCGGTAGAAAACTACTGGTAAGGACTGTCCAAAGGACCGTGGTCACTAGGCTATGCCTGTTTAGTGCACAAACATATCCATAAATTCACGTAGTTCAGCGATGCAGGACTCTACATCGCTGCTCAGCCATGTCGGTTCAAATAGGCCTGCATAATGTTCGATGCGGTCAAAAGGGACGACTAGACGAATGGGACAGTCTTCTTCGATCAAACGCCATGGAATGATGGGGATTTCATGGTCAATCACGGCCGAAACTTGTCGAATATCAATGATGATGGCGTTAATACAGTCCGGAAAGGGCATCACTGAAAATTCATCACTGCGACGACGAAAGTATTCGATATCTCCCCAAGTCAGTTGCTCAGTCGGTTTGTGAAATTCAAGAATACCGATGAGATGATTATCACGCGTATGATGCAAAAAACAGTCGTGAGTTACATCAGTGTCTAAATCAAGCGTGACACTATGCCGTTGATAAGCCATAGCCAACCAGATCAAAAAAGCGGGCGGATAGTATAGCCCAAATTACAGGTTGAAACGGCTTTGCAGATTTACGTTGCAATAAAATATTTTACACAACGCAACAGTGGTCAAAAGGTGTGATTGCTACCATAAATGATCTCGATAGTTCAATCGAAAGGTGATAAAAATGCAGCATGATTTTAACAAGCCTGCTTTTGTGACCAGCGCTGAAGACCTACATAAAAAAAGACGTTTACCGATTTATATCTTATTTTTAGTGGGTTTATTCCTATTTTCAATGCTGACTTATTTGATCAGTCACTCATTCTAGGCTCAAGAATTAGGCACATTCGCTTAAAGTTTTTATCTTGATCAAATCCATGACAACACGGATAAAAAGGCTCTAATGATTTGAATTATTGGAGCCTTTATGCATAAAAGACAGTGTTTTGTTGTATTTATGCTGCATTTGGTTGAATAAAAAATCATCTATTACTAAGGTTGACAAGGTGTTGTAACAATTTCTTTACCTCGAATCAATTTTAAAAAATGAATGTACTTGGGCTATCAGAACAAGAGGTATAAAAATGAATGACTATCTGAGTCGAGATCTGACGGGTAAGTTTGATCTCATGTATTATTGGGACCAGTTTCAACCGATTATTGCAGCAGTGGCCATATTACTATTGGGGTGGTTATTGGCGCTGATTATCGCTGCGGGTGTGAAAAAACTACTCACTAAACTGAATACCAACCATAAATTATCCAATGCTGCTGGACATACAGTGGCAGCGGAGCCTTCCCCAAATTATGAGTCGATTTTGGCCAAATTTGTATTTTGGTTTATTTTAATTATCGCGATTATTGGGGCGCTGAATGTGCTCAACATCAGCAGTGTCAGTGGCCCACTCAGTGCCATGATCACGCAATTCCTCATGTTCATCCCGAATATTATTGCAGCCTTGATTATCGGCTTTGTCGGTTGGATTTTGGCACGTTTTATCCGAGCTGGTTTAACCCAGGTTTTGGCAAAAACCCAATTGGATGAAAAACTCAGTACTGAAGCTGGGGTCAACTCGATCAGTAAAAACATTGCAGATATCGTGTACTGGTTGATTCTGTTGTTGTTCTTACCGATTATTCTGTCGATTCTCGGTCTAAACGGCTTGTTATTGCCTGTGCAAAACATGTTGAATGATTCAATCGCATTCATTCCAAACATCTTTATGGCGGGTGTGATCCTATTTGTGGGTTATATCTTGGCCAAGATTGTACGTGGCATCGTTGAAGGCTTAAGCAATAGCTTAAATTTGCAACAACAAGTTGAAAAAGTTGGCTTATTTAAAAGTTCAAGCTTGTCATCATTCTTAGGTTCTTTTGTCTTTGCTGTGATCATCATCACGGCATTGATCGTGGCCTTTGAAGCCCTTGGAATTCGTGCGATTTCTGAT
>JASLIY010000327.1 GCA_030152675.1 Acinetobacter sp. | reverse complement strand
ATCAACAAGATTGGTGTTATTGCGCCGAAGAACATGAGCTGGGTGTTCATGCCCTAGCGGTGCCGATCTTGGATCAGCAAGGTCATATTGTGGCTGCACTTAATATTGTTACGCCGACCACACGATGCAGCAAAGCCTATCTAATCCAGCAAATTTTGCCGTTATTACAACATGCAGCGCAACAATTACGCCAAGTGATCTAGTCCATTTCCCAGCATTCACATCTCCTGCCAAATCGCACACAGCCCCAATCCGCATGGCGTTACAATTTGCTGGCAAATCCAGCCAAATGCGGATAGCGGCTGCGTTTCAGCCAAGATACACTCTTTACTTGCAATACAAGAAAGCTAAAACAACAACAAAATTCCAATTCAATCGATATGGAGGTTGATCGATGTCTTCAGCACTCGAAATTAAAAACCAAATGGATCAACAACCGATGAGTCGCTACCAGTGGCTGATCGTCGCGATGTGTATATTTTTATTTGTGATCGATGGATTCGACTTTATGGTGATGGCCTATGTGGCCAGTTCCGTCGGCGCCGAATTTTCCCTCAATGCCACCCAAATCGGCACGCTGCTCAGTAGTGGGCTGATTGGCATGACTTTCGGCTCCTTATTTATTGCGCCCTTAGCCGATAAAATTGGCCGTAAAAATCTGATTCTCATCAGCCTAGCCCTCTGCACATGTAGCATGTTGGCGGCCGCCTATACCCGTTCAGTGCTCGATCTCAGCATCTGGCGTTTTATTACCGGTATCGGCATCGCCGGGATTCAAATCAGCTGCATGATCTTGTCCACCGAATATTCGTCCAAGCGTTTAAAGAGCATGTCGGTCGGATTGCTCTCTACCGGCTACGGTTTTGGGGCCACCCTCGGCGGCCTATTGGCGATCTACCTGATCGGTGACTTTGGTTGGCGCTATGTGTTTTTATTTGGTGGCATCGCCACTGCGCTGGCCTTGTTGATGACCCTGATCTTTATGCCCGAATCCATCGACTATCTGCTCTACAAGCAACCGAAACAGGCACTTGAAAAACTCAACACCATCATGACCCGTATGCGTTATCCACGTCTTGAGGCCTTAACGCCATTGCCGAGAACACAGGATAAAGTACAAGGTGCTATCAAGACCCTGTTCAATCAACAATACTTGCTACAAACCTTGTTGCTTTGGTTCTCGATGTTCTTTGTCTTGTTCGGCTTTTACTTTGTGATGGGCTGGACACCGAAAATCTTTTCCATTCTCGGCGCAGGCGCGACGCATCAATCCGGCGTCACCGTGGGCATGATGATCAATGCTGGCGGCATGGTGGGTTGTATCATCTTTGGTCTGATCTGTACCAAGTTACGCTTATTTAGCGTACATGTATTTTTCCTAGTCGCCACCGCCCTCTCGATTTTTATGTTGGTCAATGCCACCGCCTCGCTGAGTTTGCTGATCCTCGCCGCCACAGTCTTAGGCTTATTTATCAATGGTTGCTTGGCTGGGATCTACTCCATCGCGACTGGAATTTATCAGGCCAATGTGCGTTCAACCGGTATGGGCTTTGCCACTGGAATCGGACGTTTAGGGGGCATCGCATCTCCGATCATTGCAGGTTATTTCTTAGATCAGGGTTGGGCGCCACTCAATCTCTACGCCATGGTCAGCCTGATCTTCGTCATCGCCGCCATGGGAATTTATCTACTCGGCAGAGTCAATCACCGCAAAGAATCTCAGGATGCATTGCAGCAACAACTGCTCAGCTCCAACAAATAATATGCCCGTTTTCCTTGCCGAGCGGCTGCACCGTGCAGATCAGCAACGCATCATTGAAATAAAAGTAAAACCATCATTCAAAACTCATTAGGACAGATACCTATTAAGGAATGCCAATATGTTTATTCAAAATTGCTGGTATGTAGCGGCTTGGTCAGATGAAGTCAAAGCAGATCATTTATTTTCACGTACCATTATCAATACCCCGATTTTATTATGGCGTGATTCCAAGGCTCAAATTCACGCCATGTTGGATCGCTGCTGTCATCGGCATGCGCCATTGTCGATGGGTAAAAAATTGGAAGATGCGATCCAGTGCAATTATCACGGTCTGGTATTTGATTCAAACGGCCAATGTATTCATGCCCCAGTCGAGGCCAAACTCAGCCATTTCTCGGTCAAAACCTATGCGGTACATGAAGCCAATCGCTGGATCTGGATTTGGATGGGTGATCCAGCCGCGGCTGATCCCAGCCAAATCCCCAATATCTGGTGGTATGATCATCCGCGCTGGGCCTATAAACCCAATGGCTATTTGCAGGTGGCAGCGCATTATTTACTCATCGCTGATAACTTACTGGATTTCTCACATCTGCCCTTTGTCCATCCAAGTACCTTAGGCGGATCTGCTGATTATGCCAGTGTGCTGCCGAGCGTCACCCGCCATGCACAAGGCGTTCGCTTGGAGAAAGTGGTGAAACATACCCAGCCCCCGGGATATTCCAAACATTATGCCGAATACCCTGAAGATGCTTTGGTGGATCGCTGGATGTATTATGACTTTCTGATCCCAGGTATTTTATTGCTGGACGTGGGCATGTATCCCTCCGACAGCGGCAGTGATGAAGAAAAACCCGACAACGCCATTTCATTTTTAAGTGCTCAGGCCATCACCCCTGAAAATGAACACAACACACATTATTTCTTTGCCCAAGCGCGGGATTTTGCCCTTGATCGTGATGAGGTTTCTGAGGAGATTTATCAGGGGATCCTCAAAGCCTTTCATGAGGATATTGCGATGATCCTCGGACAACAAAAGAATATCGACCTTGATCCCACAGTCAAAGCCAAAGCCTTTAGCGTCGATTCTGCCTTATCTCAATTCCGCTGGTTAATCGAGAAAAGACTTAAAGCCGAGCAGCAATTGGCCAGTTAAGGTCAAGTTAAATGCAACAAAAAGAGCATCGTGATGCTCTAGCGACAACGATTGTGGGCGAGTTGATCTATTCAGAAAGACCTAAATAATATTTGCTCCATATCTCCGCCTAAATCAAAGATTATAGGTGGAGAACTACATGCATTTGCTTCAACCCAACCCAATCAATCACTACTCATAATCCAATAACACCGTGGCCTGCGCATTGACATAACCTGCGGTTGGATTCGGTCCGGTGCGATACAGTTGCGCTTTTAAGGCCTTACGATAGGTCGGCGCTTGGCTTTCATCCGTAGGAATAAACGGCGCTCGCGTACCAATCGCCAAGGCTTGACTGTCATGCGTCAATAACTGCACACCCACATCTTGTGCTGCATTTGCCAAAACTGGTTGGTTAAATAATACGCCATTGCTATTTATATTCGAGGCATTAAAGGCATCGGTAATTCGAGAATAGATCGCTCCACTTGCGATTGCATCACATTGGAACTGCACTTCAAATGCCTTGAGATTCGCCACGTTATTATTTTTTAACTGGCCTAAAGTGGTTTTCCCCAAATCAACATTGACATCGCGCATGGTACAGGTTGGAATTTTTATTTTTAATGCCAAGTCCAAATACATCGGCTGAACCGTCTCATTGTAGACTTCGGCATTACGATCACGTGTTTTGATCTCTAAATCACCCAACTTTATTCTCACGGGCGTGGTATTTAATTCATTTACCACATTACTTGATGGTGACGAAACAAATTTTAAGGTGGTGGTTAACTGATAAAGATTTAAACTAAAACTTCCAATGCCTTGCCCATTTGCACCTTTAAAATAATCAAGACCATTATAGTTTCCAGTTGAGCCAAGAGGTGAACCTGGTAAAATCCCAAAGTCGTCAGAATTATTGCTCACCACCACTTCTCTGGCGCCTGATGCACCATCTCGAAATTTGAATGACAGTTCAAGGTTCTGTTCTAACCATGCCTTGGTTTCTTCAGACAAACCACTTTCATTTAATCGTAAATTCACCATAAAAGGACTATTTGAACTCAGCTCCCCAGCAGATGCATTAAAGATCGCACGTGCATATACAATCGGCTGACAGTTGTTAAAAATCACACGTCGATCAGTATATTCTGTAGATGTGGTGGCCTGATACTGAGTCACTTCTAGGGTAGACGGATAATTTAAGGCTGACGTAGAGAGTGGGCAAGCAGCAATCGCCTTTGCAGCACTCACACAACTCAAAACGCCAACAACGAGCATCATGCATTTCATTGTGCTATTTACACTCCACATTAATGATTTTAAAACTTTCATTTTCCGCGACCGTCAGTTGGCTTTGTTGTAACGGCGGAATAACACAACGCTCTTGTGCTGTGCTTCCCCAACGCAAAGTGGTCTGCTGTAATAATGGCGCTGTCTGTTGTGCAATGAGCTGACCAGCTGGGCCAACCACCCCCATATTTTGTTGATCTTGACTGAGCAACTGACTTCCTAATGGTGCAACCTGCTGTTGATGACGAATTCTGAGGATCACCTGACTGGCATGCTCTGTTTTAAAGACTGCAAGTTGAGAACTATACTTTTTAGGAATCACTTGTGATTGGTTAGAAGCGAGTGAAATATTGCCATCAAGCTCTTCGGGGTTAATGGTGATGTGGTTAATTGCATAGGGCGCACTATTTGATTGCACCGCATTGCCAAAGCGATCCAGTTTCACCCCCCAAGCATTTTCAACTTTCGCACCCTGCCCACCCTTAGCATGCACAATGGTATACGTATCTCCAAGTGTATTGACTGGGGTAATTCCATAGCGATGCCCAACGACTGCGCCACTGGCAGAAAGCGAATATTGCGTTTCATCATGTATGGATAATGTCGATCCTAAACTGATCTGAGGTAATAAATAATTCAGATTGCCATAGAAGGCGGGATTATCACTGCCATTTTTGGACAGACCTAAACCAAAATTCAATTTATTGTCTTGATCCAAGCTGCCAGATACTCTGAGGTTGGCATTGGTATTTGAGTCCTGATCTCGATCTACGCTTCCACTGGCATATAATCCACGTGATGTACGCCAATCCAGCGGCATTGAGAAGGATAGAAAAACACTTTCGCCCTGATTACGTTCACGATCATGATAATCGGTACGGGTATAACCTAAACGGTAACTGAGCTTTTCCCACACGTTACTATAGGCAAAGTTATATTGGTAATAGTCATGGTCATTGTTCCAGTATTTATTTTTAGTGACACTGAAATTCAACCCACCCCATTTACGATTTTCAAAGTGCTTGGCTAAACTAAAGCCGATATTTTCTTGTAAATTGTAGTTGTAATAGAAGTCATCTTTTTCGCTCTCACTCAGATCATGATAGTGCTGCTGATAAAAAAATGAGGACGTGCTTAAATAGTCTTGGTTATAGCGATTATAGTCTGCATAAAAATTTAG
>JASLIY010000308.1 GCA_030152675.1 Acinetobacter sp. | reverse complement strand
GGTGTTGAGATCAATGTTCTCAATCAAGTGTTGTACCGGGCGACACCAGCCCTCAAAATACTGCTGCAATAAGCTCTTATATGCTGTACGCTCTTGCTTGAGCCCTTGAGCCAATGGCACATCAAAGAAGAAATAAAATTGCTGATCAGCCACCGGCATCATCGAGACTCGTTTACCATCAGCAACAAAGGTGGTCCACTGATCGACTGGCGCCAGTTGTGCTGAACAGGCCACCAAGCCATTCCAATTCACATAACCCGCATAGCGACGCTGTACCTCTGTCCCCAGCACATGCTTGCGTGTGATCGAATGGGTGCCATCGGCCCCAATCAAAAGTTCAGTACTGATGCGACTGCCATCTGCAAAGTCCACCCAGATCTGCTCCGGCATGGCTTCAATTGCAGTCAGTGTCTTGCCCAAATAAATATCATCACGACCAAACTCATCCATGAGTAAGCTTTGCAAAGCCGCACGCGAGACAGGATAAGGGCGTTGCCCCACGGCATCGATCAAGGGCTGTAAGCTAAACTGGGTCATGGTTTCGCCCGTCTTGCCATCCACATAAGCCAAGTGATCCATTTGCCCACCAAGCTGAGCCACCTGTTCAGTCAGGCCTAAATAATTCAAGCATTTCACACCATTCGGCCACAGTGAAATCGCAGCACCCACGGCGCGGATTTCACTGACTTGTTCATAGATCCGCACCTGATGACCAAACTTTTTCAGTGCAATGCCTGTGGTCAATCCTGCGATACCTGCGCCAACAATTACGATCTGCATTAACCTCTCCTCAAGATAAAGCGCGTGTTTCACGATCACGCTCGATGCTTAAGCGTTGCTAAAAACATGCCATTTCACAGAAAGTTTGAGTCCCCCCACAGCAGATGCGATGCAACATGATCCTAAAGTTGGCATAGGCTGTGCTTGGAAAGCCTGATGAATACATACTGAAAACCTTTAAATGGAAAATCATTATGGCGACTTTATTTGCCCCTGTTTTTGAATTACCGCCCGCCTTAGCAGCATTGACCAATCTCGCCGATGCCCGAATTGGTGCAAAAGCAATCCAATGTTCAGACTGTTTTTTTGCACCCGTTGAGAGAATGCTGCAATTTGAGCCACCGATTTTTATCGAAGATCGATTTGATGATCACGGCAAATGGATGGATGGTTGGGAGACACGGCGCAAGCGTGAGGCCGGCCATGATTGGGCAATCATTCAGTTGGGGGTGGCAGGTCAGATTTCTGCCGTGGATATCGACACCAGTTTTTTTAGTGGTAACTATCCTGCTTCTGCATCAGTCGATGCCTGCTATGCCACAGATAGCGCAGATCAAGACTTAGAGAATGTCACATGGTATCCGATCTTGCCCAATCAAGAACTTGGCCCCAATCAGCATCACATCTTGCCGGTCAGCTGCGATCAAGTTTTTACTCATCTGCGTTTGAATATTTTTCCAGATGGCGGTGTGGCACGTTTTCGTGTCTATGGTCGAGTAGATCGGCAGCAACACCCAGCCAATCAAGTGTTAGATCTGCTTGCACTGGAAAATGGCGGTCGGGTCATCGCCTTTAGTGATGCGCACTTTGGGCATCCTCGCCAGCTGATCCTCCCTGGACGCGGCATCAATATGGGCGATGGCTGGGAGACCAAACGCCGCCGTGCACCAGGTTATGACTGGTGCATTCTGGCGCTGGGTCAAGCGGCGCATATCCAGCAGATCGATCTTGATACTGCCCACTTTAAGGGCAATTATCCGGCCCAAGTCTCGATCCAAGCAATTCATGTTCTGGACGCCAGCGATACACAATTGATTGCGCAAAGTATGTTTTGGCCGTATTTGTTGCCAGCCCAACAGATGCAGATGGATCATCTGCATGAATACATTGAGCCGATCCTCGCCCATCAGCAGATTTCGCATATTCGGATCAATATGATTCCCGATGGGGGGATCAGTCGAGTACGGCTATGGGGAAAGGTGTTGAGTAATAGCGATGAGTAAGAATAGCCCTAATAATGACAAGCTTTGCATTGCACTACAGCCCTTAACGTCCGCTGCATTCTCAGCCTATGGTGAGGTCATCAGTTGTGCGGTGCAGGACGCTGCACATCCGGACTTTATCACGATCAATGCCGGACAGACCCAACGCTATCATGATCTGGCGCACACCGAAGTCGATGCAGCCGCCACCTTGGGGATCAGTCTATTTCGGCAGTTACAGGCCGCTATATTGCCTATTGAGATCCACATGTTAGAACGGCATCCTTTGGGTTCTCAAGCGTTTATTCCCATGCAGGCACAGCTATTTATCATTGTGGTGGCACCAGCATGGGATGACACCACACCCGATCTCAGTCAGTTACAGGCTTTTATCAGCGATGGAACCCAAGGGGTGAATTATCGCGCGGGAACATGGCACCACCCCTTACTGACGCTTGAAGCCCCGAGCCTCTTTGCAGTGGTAGATCGTATTGGCAGCGATCCAAATTGTGATGTGTATCCGTTTGAAGATGGGGTTTGGATTACAGAGGCGATTTGAGATAGTTATATTTTTTAGCCCTGCCCAATCACTATGTAGCAGTATATTACCCTTTTATTGCTTGTTCCCTGATAAAAATTGAAGTCTGTCATTCGCGTTAAGGCATTATATTAACTTCAAATCAACTCCCCCTCATTTGCAAAAATAAGCCAGACTTGAATTAAGAGGGGGAAGTTTAAGTATTGGAACATTTGAATAAATTCAAAATAATGCCTATGTTACACC
>JASLIY010000272.1 GCA_030152675.1 Acinetobacter sp. | reverse complement strand
GGCATTCATGCGCTGGTCATGCACCGTGTTGCGCATGAATTGTGGTTAAAGGACTGTAAAACCTCTGCACGCGTGCTGTCCTCTTTTAGCCGTTTTGTCACCGGTATTGAGATTCACCCGGGTGCCAAGATCGGGAAACGCTTTTTTATCGACCACGGTATGGGGGTGGTGATTGGGGAAACGGCCGAAATTGGCAATGACGTCACGCTCTATCACGGCGTCACCTTAGGCGGCACCACATGGAATACTGGCAAACGTCACCCAACGCTTGAAGATGGTGTGGTGGTTGGTGCGGGCGCTAAAATTTTAGGCCCCTTTACCGTTGGTAAAAATGCCAAAGTAGGCTCCAATGCGGTCGTCACCAAAGCTGTTCCTGAAGGCGTCACGGCGGTCGGCAGTCCAGCGCGATTTATTTTCAAAGAACATCTTGATCAAGATCAGCAGGACAATTTAAAAGAAGAGCGCCGCCGCGACTACGCAGCACGGATTGGTTTCCAACCGTATGCGGCCACACAAGATATTCCAGATCCAGTGATCGAAGGCATGCGCATGCTACTTGATCGCTTAGAGCTGAATGAAAAACGCATGAATGATTTATGCCAACGTCTGGCTCGTGTCGATCCGAGCTACCAGCACACAGAACAGATTCAACAACCCTTCAGTGAAGAAGAGCTTAAAATTTTGGATGACATCCGTCGCGAGTGTGATGCTCAGAGCAACCCTTCACAGAATTAATGTATTATTTTTAGTAACGTAAGAAGTTTAAAGTTGCATGTTGGTACGAGTTTTCTTAGACTGAGCCCCATGTATAACTTTACTTTTACAACAATTATCGGATGATAGATATGACATTTAAGCCCTTGGCATATACCCTCATTGCAGCGTCTATCCTGACTGCATGTAGTACAGGACCTATTAGTCACAACAAAGTAAATAATGATCCGATTGTATTTACGGAACCTGATCTAACCCCGCCGTTTTATGCCCTCAATCCATTTAACTATGATCAGCCACCCGTGTTTGAGCTGGAGCTGAAAAAAGCAGCAGCACAACCTGTTGCGAAAATGGAAGTCATCGATCCGAACAACGCTGGAAATTCATTGGTGCTCGACACCAACAAATTGATTATTCCAACAGTTAATAGTACGCAGCGCAGCATGAAATATGCCGTGATTGCGGGTAATAATGAAATCGATATCACCAGCATCGATGATTTCTTACAAATGGTTGAAGGTAAAGCACGTCACTATCCGCCTCAGTTTACAGATCGCCAAGAACGTAAAGGCTTTGAGAGCAAGCTTAAAGAAGTCTCTACTCAATTGGATGCACTTGCAGCCAACGACAAAGCGTCTTTTGATATCTTGATCCGTGCATTTAAAGCCAGTGTAATGGGGCGTAACCTCGATCTTGGTTCTGCATACACCACTAAATCACTGACTTACGCACAGCGTATCCTCAAAATCAACAAAGATGATGCAGAAGCCAATCTCTGGTTCGGATTCTCTTTGTCTGAAGGTGGTGGTCAACGTGAAGCGATTCCTTATCTCGATCGCGCCATTAAAGCCAATGTTCAAGAAGCCTATCTTTCTGCTGCCAACAACTATATTGGTCTAGAGCAAAAGAAAAATGCCATTCAGACTTTAAAGAACTACAAAGTTAAATTCCCTGAAGAAGCAGAAGTTGCAGATCGCTTGATTCTTGAAATCGAAAAACAAGGCCGTTATAACGTGTGGCAAGTGTTGAAAAACCCTGCCAAATCCTAAGTTTGAGCTGAGGCTTAGCCCCTAGCAAGAGAACAAGCGCATTAAAAAACACCTCATCCAAGTCCAGCTTAGATGAGGTGTTTTTCTTGCTTTGCGCTATAGCATGATAACGTTTTATGGTTTTGATTTTGGTTTTGCTATTTAGTCAGCGCATCAACAATATTGCTCTACATGTTATTGCTCTACATGTTGTGCCATGCGCCTTTAAGGCAGTACACGATGTAATGTGGCAATACATTGATCACCCTTTTCGGATGCGCAGAAATTAATCGTATTGGCATTTTGCCAACGCACAAAATATTGTGACGTTTCTCCAGCCTGATCTTCTTGATGCCCTGAACAGTCTTTTTCATTGTTGTCATATTTAATTTGAATAATCAGCGCCGGTAACTTGGTCTGAGTATTGTCTGGTGCAGGTTGGTAGTCATAGAGTCCCGTCGACCACTCTTTGGCACTATTCACCACCAATTCATTGGCGCCCCTAAAATTATAATATTCCGTACATGATTTATTGTTTGGCAAAGACATTCCCCATAAACCCAAGATCTCTGGTCGCGTACTGACTTTCACCGTATTAGCGCTCTGCATGATATTTGGCGTGGGCTTCGACGCAACGGTCGGTGCAGCAAAAAGAGATGGAGTGATCAACAAAAATGTAGCCGTCAATAAAAGGGTTCTTTTCATACTCAATCGTAATCATAGTTCAAAATTTATCGGATTACGTTAGCACATATTGCAATGAAATCATTCAAAATTAACTATAGTTGAACAATCCATCAATCCCCTCACGCCCAAATAGATCACTTCTTCGCTTATTTATTAAAAATTTTTATATTTTAATACCTTAAATAAAGTATTGCGCTATGATCTTGGCAGAACACAAGGATCTAGCCGCTGCAATTGCAAGGCGGATCATCACCAGCGTCAAGCCATCATGCCGCTTTTCAGATGGCTTGCCGTCAACAGGTCAAAAACTTATTCAAAAAACAAGATAGAGTAGACCACTCGATAAAGATCAAACAAAGGATTGCAATGAAGTACGCAGAATATATTCAATTCGATGGCTTAGGTTTGGCCGAGCTGATTCAACAAAAACAAGTTCAAGCCCATGAACTGCTTGAGATTGCCTTAGAACGCAGCCAAGCGGTGAATCCACAACTGAATGCCATCGTGATCCCGATGCTTGAGCAAGCCAGAGAACGCGCCAAGCAACATCATACTGGGATGTTTTCCGGAGTGCCTTTTTTATTAAAAGATTTACATCAAGAATATGCAGGCGTGCAGAGCAGTTATGGCTCCAACAGCTTGAAACGTATTCAACATATCCCACAGTACCATGCTGAAATTGTCTCTCGTTGGGAGAAAACAGGTCTGACGATCTTTGGACTGACCAATAGCCCTGAACTGGGCATTAAAGGGGTGACCGAACCCAAAGCGTGGGGCAGCTGCCATAACCCTTGGAACTTGCAACACAACACCGGCGGTTCTTCGGGAGGTGCAGCGGCAGCAGTTGCAGCAGGCATCGTCCCGATTGCGGGGGCAAGTGATGGTGGTGGCTCAATTCGCATCCCGGCCTCTTACTGCGGCTTGTTTGGACTTAAACCCAGTCGTGGTCGCACACCATGGGGGCCAAACATGAGTGAAGCCATGCACGGCGCCGCCATGCAGCATGTATTAACCAAGTCTGTGCGCGACAGTGCTGCGATGTTAGATGCCACGCGTGGTGCGGACCAGAACTCGTTATTTGAGATCCAAGCCCCTGAGGCGCCTTATCTTAAACTGCTGCATCAACCCCTTAAGCCGCTCAAAATTGCATTCAGCACCCAATCCCCGATCGGAACCGAGGTCAGCAAAGATGCCATCAAGGCCATACAGCACACGGCCAAACTATTGACTGCGCTAGGTCATCATGTGGTTGAGGATACCCCTACAATCGATGGAATGGCCTTGGCCAAAGACTTTGTACGCACTTGGTTTACCCAATGCGCCTACAGCGTCGATCAGCTGAAGAAAAATTATGGCGTTCGCGATGAGGACTTTGAACTAGATACCCGTGCCATCGCAGCATTAGGTGCCAAGGTCTCTGCCATGGACTATATCCACAACCTCAATCATTGGGGGCACTACACCACCCAAATGAATCAGTTCTTTGCACAGTACGATCTGTATTTACTCCCTGCCACGGCATCAGTTGCACCGCGCAATGGACAAGTCAAAACACCCGCTTGGCAACGACCAGTATTAAAGGGCTTATTAAAGATCAATCAAGCGCACCGCCTCGCCCAAGGTCATCTGATCGAACATCTGGTCAAAACCAACTTGGCGTGGGTGCCGTTTACACAACTGGCCAACATCACGGGCTTACCCGCGATGTCAGTGCCACTGTACTGGAACGCAGATCAACTTCCGCTGGGTTCACAGTTTATCGCACCCTTTGGCAAAGAAGATCGCTTATTACAGTTAGCAGCACAGCTCGAAATCGCACAGCCTTGGCAAGCCCAGTATCAAAATATTGTGCTTTAAGCCCTAAAAGTGACGACTGTCTGACTTACTGTTCCGCCAACCAACTCATAAAGCGTTGGCGCTCCGCCTTGCTTGCCCCCTGCCAGATGCGGATCAACTGCTGATCCGCTGATGCCTGTTGAGTTGTTGCGGCTGGCAAGCCTGATTGAGCAACTGAAGGCGATGTGGTGCTTGTGGTTGTGTTGCTCACTGCGGGCAATGCGCTTGTGGTACTGTGACTTGCCGCATAAACTGGGGCCGGCTGGCTGGCTGAGCTGGATTTGCTATAGTCGAATACACGTCCCAACACCCCTCCACTTAACCATGACTTGGCTTGACTATTGGCACCTGTTTGCTGCACCACTAGTTGATTGTTCTGGTCATAAATCGCAATAGTCGGTTGTTCTGCGTATTTTTTAGCATCATCATAATTATTAGGTACATTGATCGGTTTGAGCTGATAACTTTGACCATCGATCAAATTCGGTGCTGTAATCGTCACCACACCTGATTTGGCAATATCATGCTCACCATCTAAGTGCTTAAAAAACTGCTGATAACGTACACTGAGTGAAACTTGACCCGCATCAACCTTATAGTTGTTATTCGCGGTTCTAAATAAGCCAGCATTAACCTCTTGATCATTTACAGCGAGTAGCACAATTTCCTCAGGTGCAGAAATATTCACTGCAGCGAATAACGATGCACTTAACATCGATCCTAGCGCCAAAATGCTAATCTTTTTGAATGACATACCTTAGACTCACTATTGTCAAAAAACTGTAAACTAAGCGCACTATGCAATGCAGCGATGACAATTTTATGACAATGCCTGAAATATTCAGCACAGCTCTTCAGGTGACTCAGCATCACGCCATTCTGACACACCTCTCCTCTCAACATGAAATACAAACAAGAAAGTTCTCAACATAAAAAAGAACGTCGTAGCGTTCTTTTTTGAACTGTTTCGAGGATGGTCATCGACTTGGATGCAACGATTGAGGTCAACCGACCTAAGCACCTCAATCGAAACTACATCTGAATGGACTTAGTTAAAAGTTTTAAAACGTGCTTGGTCATCCATAAATGCTTTCTCAGCAGCAGCTGCTTCGATTGAACCCAAGACCAATTGTGCACGTAGTTTCCATTGCTTTGGAATATCAAACAATTCAGCTACTTCAGCATCTACGATAGGATTGTAATGTTGCAAAGACGCACCCACACCATGATCAGACAATGCAGTCCAAACGGCAAACTGAGCAATCGCTGTTGAATGTTCAGACCATGTTGGGAAGTTTTCAGCATAGAGTGCGAATTTTTCTTGCAAGCCTTTCACCACGTCTTGGTCTTCATAAAACAAGACCGTACCAAAACCTGCAATAAAGCTATTCATTCGGTTCTGAGTCGAT
>JASLIY010000266.1 GCA_030152675.1 Acinetobacter sp. | reverse complement strand
TCCAGCGGATCAACTCAAAGTCGATAAAGATGCGATCCAAGCCCAGTTTAAACAACAGGCCACCGATAGCTGCTTAAAGACTCCACATGATCCTGAGCATATGCCAGATTACAAACCGTTCTAAGGAACGGTTTTTTTTTTGCGAGCCCTGATCGGTATGATTGGATATTAAATCGCCAAAGCCACTGCAACCACCAAAACCACTAAAAAAATGGCATGAGTATTGCTCTCTATCTCCTTGTATTGTATTAAGGAATGAGACGATATTCATGGAATTTAAATTAAAGTCACTGGGCTTAGCGATTCTTGCAGCAACATTGGTTGCATGTGGTACAGGAAGTGGTGGTGGCTACGAAGGGCCGGTCAAAGGCAGTGCAATTCCCCAAGCTGAACCGAAAAGCGCCAATCAAACGCCAAGCCCTGAGCACAAGTCGATCAACGCGCAAAAAACCACAGGGACAGAAACCGGCGCGCAGAATCCAGTCGCTGTAGCAGAAGATGCACGTTTTGTTGAAGTCAGTGCAGGGGTGCTGAATCCGGCCAAATATATCGCTTCCCAAGCGATCAAATATGATTTTGGTAAGTTGATCATCAATGGGAAACAAGATCCCTCAAGTAAGGGACAGTCGCCACAGAATGATCCAGCTTCTGTCTATGTGGTTCCATTCGAGGGTTGGATTCGTTATCCCCAAGCCAATGTGACTCAGCCGCAGCAAAAGTATCCGGTCATTGTGTTTATACATGGTCAGCATGATACCAGCGATCCAAGCTATCAGGGTTATGACTACTTGGCCAAGAACTTGGCAGAAAATGGCTATGTGGTGGTTTCGATTGATGCCAATAAGATCAATGAAATAGAAGACGTTTCTTCGCAAGGTCGTGCACAGTTGGTGTTAGGCACCTTGGATAAACTCAAGCAATTGGATGAGTCGGGCGGCCCAGGCAGTTTAACGCAATTAAGATCCAAGCTTGATTTTAATCGTATCGGTATCGTGGGGCATTCTCGTGGGGGGCAAGCGATTAATCTCGCAGTCAAATTCAATAGCATGCGCTATGGCAATGACTTAGCGCTACTCAAGAGCGCCCTCAAAGCTGCGCCAGCGAATTTTAAAGAATTTCCTGAGTTGCTTGCCGCAGCAGCAGATGATGCCAAACTCACCGAGCAATTGGCATTAAAAAATATCAGCTTTGCCAAAACCACCAACTCGGCATTGCCGTATAACTTTAAAGCAGCCTTGTCTTTGGCGCCGACGGATTTTGATGATATCAAAGGCTTGAGCAATGTACCTTATGCGACCTTACTGCCGAGCTGTGATGGTGATGTTTCATCTCTGCATGGTTCAAAAAACTATGAATATAGTCGCTTTTCAATGCAATATGACACAGCACCGAAATATCAGATCGTGGTTCGGGGTGCTAACCATAATTTCTATAACACCACATGGTTAGAGGATGATTATACACCGGGTGATGGAAAGCAGGCTTCAAAAAGCAATGAAAGCAAGGATTTCTGTAGTTTAGGCCGTGAAGGTAGCGCTCGCCAAAATGCAGTTGATCAACGTCGAACGGGGCAGTTTTTAATCAATAGCTTTTTACGTTACTTTGTCGGTGAAGAACAACAGTTTAAGGCGTATTGGCATGCTGTAGGGCAGTTACCTGAGTCGGCCTGTCCCAAAGGCGATCTGATCTGTGATTCACGCGTCTTACTGAGCGTGCAAAAGCATGGGGCTAAATTGATTCAACGTTTTGAAGATGACAATGCGCTGACACTCAATTTACTTGGCGGCTTCAATCAATTCTCTGGCTTTAATCAGGATAAAGGCATCATCGCTTGTAAGGCGCATCTCGGACTACAAGATAGCCAGACTAAGTCGCAAAAATGCAGTGATGAAACAGATTCTTTTTTCGCTCCTAAAGTTGTGGACTCCTATACTGGTGGACTCTTATCCTTTAGTGACCAGTTGCATTTGTACTGGAGCCAAGCCAACCCGAGTTATGCTTTGAATCTGAATAAAATGTCAACGGCAGGCTATGACAGTCTGACCTTCCGGGTGGCACTGCCTCAAGATGTGGGTCAGGAAATCATCATTGAACTGACTGATCTGCAAGGTAAAAAATCGCGTGTATTGGCCAGTGATTTTAGTGATGCCTTGTATACCGTGCCACGCAACAAAGTAAAAGGTATGCCGATGGTCGTGGCTGTCGAGGATCAACCTTATGCAGGCAAGACTGCGGAATTACTCAACATGATCAGTATTCCACTCAAAGCCTTTAAGGGCATTGATAGCCAGTATATTGACAAGCTTGAATTTATTTTTCCTAAAGATCAGGGCGCGATTGCCCTAAACGATATTCAGCTGCAAAAGTTACGTCGTTAATTTCAAGCCGCTCGCCTTAGTTCAGTTGCCGTGTGCAGCGATTGCAATGACATTGTTGTCCATTGCATATTGCTGCTCAGATCGATTCATCTGCAACTCACTTATATGGCAATTCGGGTGTCGCAAAGCTTCAACAAAACTCTGATCTACAGCATGGGAAAGCTCAGTTATTTAGTGAATAATAAAGCCAGGATTGAGCTGACAAGGAGAGCGCAATGCAAGTGGTTGGCTATTTACATAATGCGGATGTGTTGATTGAAGATGAGCAGCATGTGGCAGTGATCGGTGAATGTCACTATGTGTTGAGCCTCGGTGATCGGG
>JASLIY010000080.1 GCA_030152675.1 Acinetobacter sp. | reverse complement strand
TGGCGATTTGTGAGCATGCCTATATCGTCAGTGAGGGGTCCGTGATCGCAGAGGGCACACCGTCGGAAGTCTTGAGTAATGAGACGGTACGTGAAGTCTATTTGGGTGAGGATTTTGTGGTTTAACGGGGCTGCTCAATTTCGAACTTGAGACTTTGATTATTAGATCATGACTATGCAATACACAATTGATAAGACTTATCTTTTTGAAGAAGACATTAAAAAAAGTCGTTTCCAAGCCATCGCGGCACCAGTTGAAAATGAACAGGCCGTGAAAGCATTTTTGGCTGAGCATAAAGATATCACCACCACACATCAGTGTTGGGCATGGAAGATTGGTCACGAAATTCGCTTTAATGATGATGGTGAACCTTCGGGTACTGCGGGGCGTCCGATACTCGCCACCATCGAAGGCAATGATTTGACCAATACCATCGTGCTGGTGAATCGTTGGTTTGGTGGGGTCAAGTTGGGAACGGGGGGCTTGGTACGTGCCTATGGCGGCTGTGCTGGTCAGTGCTTGAAACTGGCTGAGAAGACCCAGTTGATTCATTATCAACAGGTTCGCTTTGATTGTTCATTTGCCGACTGGGCCATTTTACAATACGAACTCAAGCAAGCGCAGATTGATTATCAAGAACAATACCTCGGTCAGGGGGTCGAAGTCTTGGCCAAGATGCAACTGGATCAAGTCGAGGGTTTTGCGGTGATGATTCAGGATCTGAGTCGTGGACGTTCGCAACTTAAGTTGCTTGAACTGGATGATGTGACTCAAGATGAGGCTAGCGCTACCGATAGCCAAGCCGCGAATGAGGCATAAGCCATGCAGAACCCAGCCGCAGACTCCGAACTTGACCTGAAAAATCCCGTTCAAACGCAATCTACAACAGTGACAACACTGGAAAATACTTCCGCAGATTCAACGTGTGCAGCAACAACTGCTGATCAATCTCCTCTTGATCCATTACTCAAATATCGCGCACAGCATCAGCATCGACTCAACTATATGCCGTGGTTGTATTGGCGTTTAAAGCCCAAAAATAAAGTCTGGGCCGAGGCGTGGCAACGAGAATACCAAGACTACTTGATGCAAATGGAAGATATCGAGATCGGGGAGAACTGCTTTATCTCACCCTTGGCACATATCTTTGCCGAACCTGGACGTAAGATACGTATCGGTGATCATAGCTTCGTTGCGGCAGACTGCACCTTACACGGCCCCTTAGACATCGGCAGCGAAGTCGCGATCAATCATCACTGTATCTTGGATGGTGGGCGGGTCGGTATCAAATTGCATGATCAAGTTCGGATGGCAGCGTATTGTCACTTGTATGCTTTTGATCATGGGATGGATTTGCAGCAACCGATTTATCAGCAAGCTGTACGTTCACAGGGGATCGAAATTGGCAAAGATGTGTGGTTGGGCGCGCACGTTGGGGTGAAAGATGGCGTCAAGATCGCAGCACAGGCTGTGGTCGGCATGAACAGCATGGTGACGCGAGATATTGCCGAGGCTGAAATCGTGGCCGGCAATCCAGCACGCTTTATTCGGCATCGGACGTGAATTAGCCGTTCAAAACGGTTGAGTTAATCTTTAATTTATTACACTATAGGTCGAGAACTTGAGCGACTTGTAGGGTCAATAGGCCCTAGCTTTTAATTTAAAAAAACTCGACCCAGGGCGAAAATACCAAAGAGAGGCGACTATGAAACGTGTTATTGCATGTATTGATTCATCACCTTGCATTCACGCGCTTGCTGAAGCTGCAGCTTGGATTGCGACACAAACTCAGCGTGAATTAGTCCTGTTGCAGATCTTAGATTACTATCCTGCAAGTTATCACCTTGGTGAGATTAGTGGTGTCATCGGCTTTGAGAGTAATGCCATGCTGCTCAAAGAGCTTTCTGAGCTAGAGCAAAAACAAAGTGAATTGGCACTGGATTATAGTAACAACCTTTTAAAACATATTTCTGAAACAGTGTTTGAGAAATATGGTATCCAACCGACCCAAATCCAAGAAAAGGGCGATTTCTTAGAGCAAAGCTTCAATATTCTGCGTCCGGATGATATCGCCGTGATTGGGCGGGTTGGGGAGCGCTCTGCAGAGAAAAATAAAACCATCGGTGGCAATGTCGAAAACTTCATTCGTGGTGCCAACTGTACCGTCATGACAGTGGGTGAAAGCTTTAAGCCACCTACACGGTTTATCTTTGCATATGAAGATTCACCGACTTGTAAGAATATGCTGCAACGCGTTGCTAAAACCGATCTCTTACGCCTATTACAATGCCATTTGCTGTATGTTGGTGATCACCCTGAAATTTTGAATATGCCGACGCAATATCTCAAAGATGCGGGCTTAGATGTGGTGGTTGAATATCGCTATGGTGATGTGGCGGATAATATTCTCGACTATCAAGCGCAGCATCAAATTCAGTTGATCCTACTCGGTGCCTTTAGCCACAGTAAAATTCATCAGTTCTTTTTGGGTAGCGTCACCACCAGTATCTTTAGGAACTCGAGTGTTCCATTGCTGGTCACCAAATAGCAAGCCATCCTCCTGCAATCAATCTGCTCACTCGCACCATCAGTGGAGCCGAGATAGCCAGATAGAGAATGTAATGTGCATGTGAGCCTCTACGGATGGGTGAGGATAAAAACAAGCTTCGGTCAAGACACGGTCGCGTGCCCCTCGTCTTGATCCCTTTGCCATGCTGAGGCTTCTACGTCAATACCCTTGGCGTAGGGCTTGAATGATTTGTGCGCTTTCGCTAGAAGCTATTATTTTTCAGTAACTTATAAATGTAAGTTAAAGTTATCCACAAAAGTACGCACAGCTTCCGTGGATAACTCCAAGTAAATTAACCAATTAAAACAATAGATCGCAGCAAAAATGACCGTGTTCGCAGGTGTTCGATATTTTACCAAACATTTAATTTGAGTTACTTGACGATTGCAATTGCAAAACCGTCATGGCCTTTGCTGCCGACCGTTTGCAGGGCTGTAGACGAGAGGATTTGAGGGTGTTCGTGTAACAATTCATAGGTTTGGCGAATACCTTCGATGCTCGGTTTATGGTTGTCCGGATCGAGAATATCCCCAGCGCGAATCACATTGTCCAACACGATGATCGTGCCTGAGTGTGAGAGGGAGAGGCTGAGTTCGAGATATTCGGGATAGCTTTGTTTGTCCGCATCGATAAAGATAAAATCAAATGCCTCGGTATCGGCAGGCAATTCACGGATCACTTGGGCAGCCATGCCGAGTTTGAGTTCGACTTCAACATCAAGCTGCGCGGCTTTGATATTTTGTTCAGCAATCGCAGCATGCTTGTCACGGCCTTCGATAGTCAACAAATAACCATCTTTCGGCAGAGCACGTGCCAACCAAATCGTACTATAAGCAGCAAAGGTGCCGACTTCGAGCACGCGCTTGCAGTTGTTCATTTGAATCAACATCTGCAGCAACATGCCTTGATTTGGCGCCACAGCCAAGTGTTCTGGAAAACCCTGTGCTTCGGTGTTTTCCTGTGCGTGGATCAGTCTAGGGTCGTTGGGTGTTAAGTGTGACTCAATATAGCGATCTATATCTGACCATAGTTGTTGCATTACGCTGTCTCTTCGGATTTAAACTATGCGCATTTTAAACTTTTGGCCGCAGAGTTCAAATCTAATTCTGCGGCATACAGCATGCATCTTGGTCTTAAAAATTACACATCGAACTATGTCGGGTCAGGTTTGGCCCCCAAGTCCGGAAGCCTTGGGTATCAATATGGATTTGACCTGAGGCATATAAGCCAATCCCCATATTTAGACTTTGACCGTATTGTGACCAGAATTGGCACAGTTTAAATTTGGTCGCTTCGATATATTGATAATCGGCTGCATGGGGAAACTCAGGCCCGATTCTAAAGTCGATCGCAGAGTTATAGAGATGACGCGAAGATGATGCACCGCCAGCACATTGGTTTAAAGGCAGATCGCGATAAACTGAGGTCACTTCAAAATCAGTCAGTACTTTACTGGCGACTAAATATTTAAAGACTTTTAAGGTGGGCAGTTGGTTGGACCACAATTCACGATTGGGCACCATATATTCTGGGCTACCGCATTTTTGCCAATCACGCGCGGTTTTAAATAACTCAAAACTTGGGATAATGTTGCCGACATTATTTTGTTCGAGGAAACGCTCATATTCACGGGCACGGGCTTGATTATCCCCCATGACCAACCACTGGCGATAAGATGCAGGCATGCTTTTGGGGGCAGCCGTGCGTTGAATGGTAATTTTCTCAGCCGGAATATAAATCCGTTTCCCAGTTTGAGTGGGTTGAGTTAGGGATTTTTGGGGAGAGGTACTACAAGCGCTGAAGATGACAGTCGAAAAGCAAACTGTTCCCAAAGCTTTTAAAATATTTTTCATTTTTAAAATTAAATAAAGGTAAAAACTGCCAATATTTTAATCTACTTTGCGACTGGGGTTGAGTTTTAATTGGCTTAAATTGCAATGAAATGTAGTGTTTAAGTAGAAAAGATCAGCAATGCTGATCTTTTTCGGTTTATTTTTCAAGATATTGCAATTTATCTGGTTTGCCATTCCACTCTTCGCGGTCTGCAGGCTGATCACCAATTTGGGTGATGTTCGGCCATTTATCAGCGAGCTCAGCATTGAGTTCAATAAAGACTTCTTGGCCTTCAGGCAACTCGTCTTCTGAGAAAATTGCATTTGCAGGGCATTCAGGTTCACAGAGTGCACAGTCAATACATTCATCTGGGTTGATGACCAGAAAGTTCGGGCCTTCATAGAAGCAGTCAACTGGGCAAACTTCTACACAGTCTTGATATTTACACTTAATACAGTTTTCAGTGACAACAAAGGTCATGGCGTCAGCTACCTAAAAATATGGTTCAAATCAACGATCGACTATTTTA
>JASLIY010000350.1 GCA_030152675.1 Acinetobacter sp. | reverse complement strand
TTTAAAGAACTAACAATTGGTTAATATTTAATCAAAGCATATCAAAATGTTTCAATCACTATCAACTAATGATTGACGTAAGGTGAATTTATGTAAAATCAGAAGATTGACGAGACATTCAAACCGACATGAAGAGCATATATTTAGGCGTTATAAGCACGTTTAAATTAGAAGGTTTTTTTGATATGTTACTCAAAACACATGCATCACAGATCACTCTTGAGAATACGATCTGCAACAGCAAGTGCTGATTGGTATTTGAGCTTTTTTAGAACGTTGATTGGAATCTGTTAATCATTCATCAATCAATGGCTCAATCGACCAAAAAAACAGCAACAGACCTTCAGAAAGAAATATCTATCGTAGCTAAAAAAAAGGGCTATCTTTAAATTTATTATGAGTACATTCCACCCTGATGTTTGCTTTTTCGCATTATTCCCATCAATGACTTATCTTTAAAATCCTCAATGCATGCTTTACAGTGCAGAATCTCGTCACTCATTAACTTTTCTTATATATCTGGATAGAATATAAATAATAAATTAGCGACTCCCCAGCATGTATAAAATTTAAACAATTACATTTTAGTTTTAATCATTCCAAATAATTTTTCCATTTCCCACTCATTGCGAAATACACAAAGTTCCCCATTACGATATCTACCTCTGCCCTGAAAGCACAGACCCACTGGTAGTTATAACTTTGTGTACATATAGGTTTTTTATGTTTTTTTGATTTAGCCTGTCTAAATAACAGTAAGTAACCTATATTGATTTAATTTATATCATGATCGCATGAATAACGTTTTTGACGATTAAATTTCAAATATTTAGTGATTTATTTATTAAAAAAAGCTTATGAATGTAAATAAAAACAACAATTAAAAAAACCAAGATTTTAAAAAAAAGGATATGATATGTGTAATTTCAGTATTCATTCCAATCATGAGTAACCATCAAGAAAAAACTGCTTTTGCACAACGTTTAAACCAAGCCCTCACCCAAGCCAAACATCCCATTAGTCCAACTTATTTGGCTAATGAGTTTAACAACCGCTATTCGGGTCAAGCAATCAGTGTTCAGTCTGCAAATAACTGGCTATTGGGTAAGGCCATCCCAAACCAAGATAAATTGACAGTGTTGTCAATCTGGTTAAATGTCACCAATCAATGGTTAAGATTTGGAGATACAGACACTAACGCCACCTTAGGCATTGAAAGTGATAGCAAAGATATGGATTTTTTCTTGAAATATCGTAGTCTAACGATTGCACAGAAACAGCTGATCCAATCCATCATTGATGAATTCACTCAGTCGCCGTCTTAGCCCCTGCAAGCAGCTGTATAAATTGCTGCTTCTCCTGCCGATATAGTGCGATCATTTGTTCGTACTCTTGTATCTTTCGATATAAGCACTTCAGTTCCTGTTTTCTTATTTGAATGAGTTCAGTACTGGCATCAAATGCATCAGCATAATGGTGTTGTTTATTTTCCATAATTTGAGCAATGTAAATTATTAGTTGATTAAATGATAAAGCATTAATTAAAAAAAACAAACAAAAACTAATATTTAGTACACATTTCACATCAATATAAGCAATTAAAAATTTGTTTGTTTATATTTTTAATCCATTACTCCCCTAAGTTTAAAATTTTATTCTTAAACTTAAACCGCACCATAATATTGTATGATTGGGATCAATTGATTGTGAAAAGCCACCAATCCATTGATCACTATTACTGAGCAATCAATCACAACTTACAAGACCAAGTGTGCACGACTACTCAATGTTTTTGATTTTAATAAAAAAATCCTCGCAATGCGAGGATTTTTTTACATCAGATGATCGACTGACTTACATCATGCCGCCCATACCACCCATGCCACCCATATCAGGCATCGCTGGTTTGTCTTCTGGAATCTCAGTGATCATGCATTCAGTTGTGAGCATCAAGCCCGCAATTGAAGCAGCATGTTCAAGTGCAGAACGTGTCACTTTCGCTGGATCAAGGATACCCATTTCCAACATATCGCCATACACGCCAGTTGCAGCGTTGTAACCGTAGTTACCTTCACCCAACTTCACAGCATTAATGACAACAGATGGCTCGTCGCCCGCATTGGCTACGATTTGACGTAAAGGTGCTTCGATTGCACGGCGTAGAATATTTACACCTGCAGTTTGGTCGTCATTCGCGCCAACCAATTGATCTAGTGCTTTTACAGCACGAACCAAGGCAACACCACCACCGGCAACCACACCTTCTTCAACCGCTGCGCGAGTCGCATGAAGAGCATCGTCAACACGATCTTTCTTCTCTTTCATTTCAACTTCAGTCGCTGCACCAATTTTGATGACTGCAACACCGCCAGCCAATTTGGCTACACGTTCTTGAAGTTTTTCTTTGTCGTACTCTGAAGTTGATTCTTCGATTTGTGCACGGATCTGTTGTACGCGATCAGAGATTTGAGCTGCATCACCAGCACCGTCAATAATCACTGTATTTTCTTTAGAAACAGTTACTTTATGTGCAGTACCCAAGTCTTCTAAAGTGGCTTGTTCTAAAGACATACCCACTTCTTCAGAAATCACGTTTGCACCAGTTAAGATCGCGATATCTTGCAACATTGCTTTACGACGATCACCAAAACCAGGAGCTTTAACTGCACATACTTTGATGATACCGCGCATGTTGTTTACAACAAGCGTCGCAAGTGCTTCACCTTCAACATCTTCAGCGATAATTAAAAGTGGTTTACCTGTTTTTGCAACAGCTTCTAAAGTACCGATCAATTCACGAATGTTGCTGATTTTTTTATCAACCAACAAAATGAACGGGTTTTCAAGCTCAGCTGTCAAAGTATCTTGCTTATTGGCAAAGTATGGCGAGATATAACCGCGGTCAAACTGCATACCTTCAACAACATCAAGCGCATCTTCAAAGCCTGAACCTTCTTCAACCGTGATCACGCCTTCTTTACCGACACGTTCCATCGCTTCAGCGATCAATTTACCCACAGTTTCATCAGAGTTTGCTGAGATAGAACCGACTTGCTCAATCGCTTTAGTATCAGATGCTGGTTTAGCAGTTGCTTTAATATTTTCAACGACAGCTTTAACGGCTAAATCAATACCACGTTTAAGATCCATTGGGTTCATACCTGCGGTTACAGATTTGATCCCTTCATTGAGAATTGCTTGAGCCAAAACGGTTGCAGTCGTCGTACCATCACCCGCGATATCATTGGTTTTTGAAGAAACTTCACGAACCAATTGAGCGCCCATATTTTCAAACTTATCAGAAAGTGAAATTTCTTTGGCCACAGTTACGCCATCTTTAGTGATGTGCGGTGCACCGAAAGAACGGTCGATCACAACATTACGACCTTTAGGACCTAAAGTTACTTTTACTGCGTCTGCAAGGGTATTTACACCTGCGATCATTTTAGCGCGTGCTGAATCACCAAATTTTACGTCTTTAGCTGACATACTCAACTCCAAATATTTTAATTTTTACAATAGCGATGATTGATTAAAGATTATTTAAGCTTCGAGCTATTTACGCTTCTAAAACCGCCAAAATATCTGACTCTTTCATAATGAGAAGTTCTTCGCCGCCCACTTTTACAGTTGTGCCTGCATAAGTACCGAACAATACTTTATCGCCAACTTTTACATCAAGCGCACGTACACCATTATCAGTGATTTGACCGTTACCCACTGCAATCACTTCACCTTGAGCTGGTTTTTCAGCAGCAGATCCAGGAAGTAAGATCCCACCGGCAGTTTTAGTTTCTTCTTCAACACGACGAATAACGACACGATCATGTAATGGACGAATGTTGCTCATATTTAACTCCATCAAACTAAGTCTATATAGATGACTGATAACGACCTATTTTATTCCATGCGTCGCTATCAGAAATAAATCAAAATAAATTCATGTCACTTTTGTGGGGATGAAAAAAATCGCTTCAAGGGCAGCTTGAGTTTTTTTTTATTTTTTTGTGCTTTTTTTACACATCTATCACATTATTAGCTAAGCAAATGAATCCACGCTATTTTCAAGTACAAATTCATGCCGTTTTTCATCATATAAATAGTGTTGGATCACCCCACTTTCAGTGATCACATTAAAGCTATTCGGGGTCTTTTTATAATGGCGGTGTGAGGTCGCCGTCCCAGCATGCACTTCATAAACAGGGTGAGTTAAACCCAGATGATATTGCTGATTGAGATCATAGACCGCGGTAATATGTAAATGCCCATGCACCAGCGCATACAGATCATGTCGCCCCCATTGCTCTAAGGCGGTTTGTGCCAAGACTGGGCAATCTCCCATATGATGATGATCAGCTTGTGCCGTATAAAAGGGTTGATGACTGACGATTATTTTATATTTATGCTGAGGTGCCAGTTGTAGTGTCTGGTCTATTTGTTTGATTTGTCTACTACTGATACTGCCCTTGGTATGGTAACGGGGGCGAATAGTGTTCAATCCAATCAGATAAAAATGTGCCGTCTCTAGATTTTGCTCAAGTGCCCCAAAAAACAACTCATAATAACCAAAGGGTCTAAAGGCTCGCTTCCAAAGATGATAAAGCGGGATATCGTGATTCCCAGGGACAACAAAATATGGCACTCCAAGCGAATTTAAAAATTGCTTACACGCATAAAACTCTCTAAAACGTGCACGCTGCGTTAGATCTCCACTAACAACAACAATTTCCGGCTGATGTAACTGACAAAAACGCTGAACCGCATCAATACATTCCGCTCGCTCTGCGCCAAAGTGTAAATCAGAGAGATGAATCAACATAAGGCACCATCACGTTTAAGGCATTTTTTTCGACTTTAATATTTAAAGGAGGTGCAATCTGCACGATCTCACCATCAATCGCGACCGTTAAGCGTGTTTTTTTGCAATATACGCTGACATTTTCCGCACTAAAGCTATAGATATCCGGCGCTTGCTCTAAGCCACCTTTGATGAGCTGAAAGAGTGTTTTAAACACCGTCAGCTTATCACTTTTCGCCATCACCACACCAGCAACCAGACCTTGCTTCACACATTCAGCGATTTTGAGTTTCATCTCGGCCAACTGTAGTTGATTGTTGCCAAAGAAAATTAAAGGCGTTTTAAAATGATGTAACTGTTGATCCACCCGAATCTCTAACTTGAGTTCTTTCCAATCTCGGATCAGCACATCGAGTCCTGAAGTAT
>JASLIY010000239.1 GCA_030152675.1 Acinetobacter sp. | reverse complement strand
AAATCAGTACGCCCGATCAAATCTGCCAAACGTGATACGCCCAAGGCCGCCAACCATTCACGGGTTTCTTCTGCAATAAAGTGGAAGAAATTGATCAGCATTTCCGGCTCGCCAATATAGTGCTCTTGACGTAAATGATCTTGCTGAGTCGCCACACCGGTCGCACAGTTATTCAGGTGGCAAATCCGTAAATATTTACAACCTAGGGCAATCATCGGCGTAGAACCAAAACCAAAGCTTTCCGCACCCAAGATCGCAGCCTTCACCACATCTAAACCTGTTTTTAAACCGCCATCGGTTTGTACCCGTACTTTGCCACGTAGGTCGTTGACGCGAAGCGCTTGATGCGCTTCGGCCAAGCCCAACTCCCATGGCGATCCGGCATGATGAATCGATGACAATGGTGAAGCCGCTGTACCGCCGTCATAGCCCGAAATGGTAATAAAGTCAGCATAGGCTTTGGCCACCCCTGCAGCGATCGTCCCAACCCCTGGCTCTGACACCAGTTTTACCGAGACCATGGCTTGCGGATTGACTTGTTTTAAGTCAAAGATCAGCTGTGACAAATCTTCGATCGAATAAATATCATGATGCGGTGGTGGTGAAATCAAGGTCACACCCGGAACCGAATAACGTAGACGTGCGATCAAGCCATTGACCTTACCGCCCGGCAACTGACCACCCTCACCCGGTTTAGCCCCTTGTGCCACTTTGATCTGTAGCACTTCAGCCGAGGTCAAATAAGCTGGGGTTACACCGAAACGACCCGATGCAATCTGTTTGATTTTGGAGTTACGGATGGTGCCATAACGCGCTGGATCTTCACCGCCCTCACCTGAGTTAGAACGACCGCCGATGGTATTCATCGCAATCGCAATCGCCTCATGCGCTTCTGGTGACAAGGCACCGAGTGACATGCCTGCCGAGTCAAAACGTGGCAGAATTTCTTCCACAGACTCCACCGCATCGAGCGCAATTGAATTGTCAGTTTTGAGTTTAAATAGATCACGAATGGTCGCAATCGGACGCTGATTGACCAACTCAGCATAGGCTTTAAAGTCAGCATATTGTCCTGAACGGACTGATTTATGCAGGGCGTTGATCACATCAGGATTGAAAGCGTGATATTCCTTGTCAAAAACAAACTTGAGTAAGCCCCCTTGGTCGATCGGCTTACGTGCTTTCCACGCCAAATCTGCTAGTTTTTTCTGATCGTTTTCAAGATCTTCAAAGGTCGCACCCTGAATCCGACTCGGTACACCAGTAAAGCAGGTATCCACCACTTCATTCGATAGACCCACCGCCTCAAACAACTGCCCGCCACGATAAGAGGCCACAGTCGAAATCCCCATTTTGGATAAGACTTTGAGCAATCCTTTTTCGATGCCTTTACGGAAGTTGGCTTGAGCATGGATCGGATCACCCAACAATTCACCTTTGCCGATCAAATCATTGATCACGTCATAGGCCAAATAAGGATAGATCGCAGTCGCACCAAAGCCCAACAGTACTGCGAATTGATGCGGATCACGTGCCAATGCGGTTTCGACAATGATGTTGGCATCGGTACGTAAACCTTGCTGGATCAAGTAATGATGCACTGCTCCGGTGACCATCAAAGCGTTGGCAGGTAAATAGCCTTCGCGGATTTTTTTATCTGATAGCAACAACAAGGTTTTGCCCTGACGGATCGCGTCCGCAGAGGCTGCGCAGATACGTTGGATCGCTGCCGCTAAGCCTTCATGGGCCTCATAGTTCAGCTCAATATCGGCAATCTCATAGCCTTTGCGTCCGAGGGTACGGATTTGATGCATTTTTGAGTTGGACAAGACTGGACTAGAAATGATCAGACGATCTGCATGTTCTGGCCCTTGTTCAAACACGTTTTGTTCACGCCCGATACAGGTCTCCAATGACATCACGATGGATTCACGCAATGGATCAATCGGTGGGTTGGTGACTTGGGCAAACTGTTGACGGAAATAGTCCGACACATGACGTACTTGACGTGACAAGACCGCCATCGGCGTATCATCACCCATCGAGCCCACGGCTTCTTGACCGCTTTCTGCGATTGGACGTAACAATTGATCACGTTCTTCAAAGGTGACCATAAACATTTTTTGTGCGGCTTTGAGTGCGTCGCCTTTTAAGCCTTGATCACACAAGTATTCTTCCAGTTCAGGGCTGCCTTGTAGGCGCACTGAATTTGCACGTAACCATTCACGATAAGGACGCATTTTTTTCAAATGCTGGCTGACATCTTGGGTATCTAAAAGCTTGCCCGTCAGTGTATCGACCACCAAGATTTGTCCCGGACCAACACGACCTTTAGACAACACATCTTCAGGCTCATAGCCCCAAACCCCGATCTCAGAAGCCAAGGTGATATAACCATTTTTAGTGATCACCCAACGCGCTGGACGTAAACCATTGCGATCTAACATACAGATGGCATGACGACCATCTTGAATCACTAAGCCAGCCGGGCCATCCCAGGCTTCCATGTGCTTGGAGTTAAACTCATAAAAGGCACGCAGATCCGCATCGATGGTTTCCACGTTCTGCCATGCTGGCGGTACCAACATACGCAGTGCACGGAATAAATCCATGCCGCCACCGACCAAGATCTCCAACATATTGTCCAAGCTTGATGAATCCGAACCAGTACGGTTCACGATCGGATTGAGCTCGGTTAATCCCGGCAAGAGCGGATTTGCAAATTTTGGAGTTCTCGCCATAGCCCAGTTACGGTTGGCAGTGATGGTATTGATTTCACCATTGTGCGCCAAATAACGGAACGGCTGTGCCAAAGGCCAACGCGGTAAGGTGTTGGTCGAGAAACGCTGATGGAACACCACGATATGTGAAGCCAGACGCTCATCAGCCAGATCGGTATAAAAATCTGCGATGGCCTCAGGCATCATCAAACCTTTATAGATGATGACGCTTGAGCATAAAGTGGTGACATAAAATAAAGGATCAGCCGTGAGTTGCTGTTCAGCACGGCGACGTGCCATAAACAATTTACGGTTAAATTCAACTTCGCTCACGCCCATGGGACAGTTAACGATGATCTGCTCGAAGCCCGGGAGTGACTGCAATGCAATTTCACCCAAGGCATCATTGTTGGTCGGCACCACACGCCACGCCAAGACATTTAAGCCTTCGGACTCAATCTCTTTGCTGAGGATTTTTTTGGAATGCAGCGCCAATGCTGGATCTAAATTCAGGAATACGGTGCCAACGGCAAAAATTTCACTTAAGGTGACATCACTGAGCTTTTTGGCCTCTTCGCGGAAAAACTGTTTTGGCATCGCCAACAACAGGCCACAGCCATCTCCAGTCTTGCCATCAGCCGCAATACCGCCGCGGTGGGTCATACAACTTAAACTATGAATCGCGGTCTTGACCAAATGATGGCTCGCATCACCCTGCATATGGGCGATCAATCCAAAACCACAATTATCTTTAAACTCATCCGGTTGGTATAAACCTTGAGCGGGAGCTACAGTATTCGGCGATGGCATGTGCATAGCGTACCCTTCTTTAAC
>JASLIY010000227.1 GCA_030152675.1 Acinetobacter sp. | reverse complement strand
GAGTAAGCTACTGAGACAGAAAAATACGATGCGTTGATTGGTGGTCAAATTAAACAACTGTTGCCACAAGATATAGCGCATAAAGCCCCATTGCACCAGTGCAAATACCATTATCACGATCGCTTGACGACGTACATCTGAACGCATAGCCATGGGAGAATTACCTATAAAATGAACGTCGCTATTATGTCATTTTTGAGAACTAATCTCAATTCAATCTAAAATGATGATATCAAGATGTTTGTTTGTATGACTTCTTGGCTAAGCTTATGAATATTTTAAAAAATATCACTCAAACCATTCCCCGTATATCCTCCATCCTTGCTCCATTGGCTAGCACTTTTATTGCGCATAAGGATTTTTTTGATCTTTGAGATTGCGAAAACGTTTATAAGACCATAGATATTGTTCTGGGGCGAGGCTAATCATGCTTTCGATTTCACGATTCAAACGGTCCAAAGATTGCTGAGTATCTCGAGATAAGATCTCTTCGGATAATGGCCGGCAGTGTACGTCAAAGCCCGATCTATCCGCATGACGGATACAGCTCAGGCCAATCACATTGCATTGCGTCTTGGCGGCAAGCTTCGAGACCAGTGTGCTCGACAGTACCTGTTGTCCAAACAGTTCTGAGTAAAGTCCACCGGATTGTTTCGGGAGGTGATCCGGCAAAATCACCGTCAACCCACCTTGCTTGAGATGTTTAAAGATGGCACGAACCCCATGCTCATCGGTTTCCACCAATTTTGCATTAAAGTTTTCACGCGAAGCCAAGATATAACGATTGATGGCGGGGTGTTTATTCGGTTTGTACATAATCACCGGCTCGCTATATAGATTGAGCCAAGCATTTAACAGTTCCCAACAGCCAAAATGTAATACCACCACGATGATGCCTTTTTGATTGGCAATCGCATCGTGAAAATGCTGCTCACCGTGAATATTCTTTAATAAGCTTAAGCTGTATTCAGCCGGCATGCCCCAGCACTTTAAAAACTCAAAATAGGTGCTGCACTGACTTTTTAAACTGGCTTTAATTAAGTCTTGTTGCTGCTGTGAATTGAGTTCTGGGTAAGCCAATTTAAGATTTATGGCTGTGATGCGCTTGAAGCTTGAATTGTAGCTGCCTAGAAAAAAAGCCACCCATGAGGAGAGGAGCTGTAAAACACCAAGCGGAAGGCACGCGATCAGTCTTAAAAAATAATACATAGGGAGGGGAGCTACTTGGAAAAACCGTTGAATAGAGAAGAAGATTTAGGCAAACACCCTTGATCCTTAAGGGCAACGCTGTATTAGTTTTTGGATTGGATTACTGTTTGAGTATCGGGAATAAAAAAGCCAGTCAGTACGCGACTCACTGGCTTTGGATTTTTAGCAGTTTAAACTGAATAGATCAAGTGCAAAGATTATGCTTTTGCGTCTTCAGCTTTTGGTTTTTCGCGTAAACGAATACCCAAGTCACGCAATTGATTGGATTCAACAGGTGCAGGGGCTTGAGTTAATGGACATTCAGCAGTTTTGGTTTTCGGGAACGCGATCACATCACGAATCGAAGAAGCACCAGTCATTAACATCACCAAACGGTCTAGACCAAAGGCCAAACCACCGTGTGGCGGCGCACCGAATTTAAGTGCATTGAGCAAGAAGCTAAATTTCTCTTCAGCTTCTTCTTCGTTGATGCCTAGGGCTTCAAAGATCGCTTTTTGCATTTCTAGGGTGTAGATCCGCAGTGAACCACCCCCCACTTCAGTACCGTTCAATACCATGTCATAAGCAACAGACAAGGCTTGACCAGGATTGTTCTTCACTTCCTCTACGCTGCTTTTTGGCAGGGTGAATGGGTGGTGAACAGAGGTCCATTTACCATCATCAGTTTCTTCAAACATTGGGAAATCAACAACCCATAATGGCGCCCATTCGCAAGTTGCCATGTTCATGTCATGACCGACTTTAATACGTAGTGCACCCATGGCATCGTTCACGACTTTGGCTTTATCTGCACCAAAGAACACGATATCGCCATTTTCAGCGCCAACACGATTAAGAAGATCTAAAACGATCGGTTCGATGAATTTTACGATTGGAGACTGTAAGCCTTCGATGCCTTTTTCAAGTTCGTTGACTTTGATGTAAGCCAAGCCTTTTGCGCCATAGATACTGACATACTTGGTGTATTCATCGATTTGGCTACGTGGCAATGAGCCTGCGCCTGGGACACGTAAAGCCACGATACGGCCTTTCGGATCTTTAGCAGGACCAGCAAAGACTTTGAACTCAACGTCTTGCATCATGTCTGCAACGTCAACCAATTTGAGTGGAATACGCAAGTCAGGTTTGTCTGACGCATAGTCACGCATCGCATCGGCATAGGTCATGCGTTGGAATTTGTCAAAATTCACATTTAGCATTTCGTTAAACAGTTTAACGGTCATGCCTTCCATCAAGTCCATGATTTCATCATCGCTTAAGAATGATGTTTCAATGTCGATCTGGGTAAATTCTGGCTGACGATCTGCACGTAAATCTTCGTCACGGAAGCATTTTGCGATTTGATAATAACGATCGATACCACCGACCATCAACAATTGTTTAAACAACTGTGGTGATTGTGGAAGCGCATAGAAACTGCCATTTGATACACGACTTGGAACCAAATAGTCACGTGCGCCTTCTGGTGTAGCACGGGTCAGAATCGGGGTTTCAACGTCTAAGAAACCATGATCATCCAAGTAGTTACGGATCAAGTTGGTTACTTTAGAACGGAAACGTAAGCGGTCTAACATTTCTGGACGGCGAATATCGAGGAAGCGATATTTTAAGCGGACTTCTTCAGAGATGTTGGTGTTGTCATCGTTCAATGGGAATGGCGGTGTTTCAGAACTTGCCAATACTTCGATTTCTTTACCCAAGACTTCAATTTGGCCGCTGACCATATTGGCATTTTCTGTGCCTTCGTAACGACGACGAACACGGCCTGTAATTTTAAGAACAAATTCAGAACGGGCTTTATCGGCAGTTGAAAATGCTTCTGGGGTATCCGGATCGATTACGACCTGAACGAGACCATCACGATCACGCATATCAAGAAAGATTACACCGCCATGATCGCGGCGACGGTGTACCCAACCGCATAGTGTCACTGTTTGGTCAATTTGGGCTTCTGTTAAAGAGCCGCAGTAATGAGTTCGCATCATG
>JASLIY010000222.1 GCA_030152675.1 Acinetobacter sp. | reverse complement strand
CCGACTTGACCAATATCGATCTGGTTTTGGAAAGTACGCGCTGTGGCACCACTTTGGGTAAACAGCCCCACGCCATTACCAAATGGGTTGGCATTGACCAATTGAATCGCCTCTTCAAGCGTATCGACATGGATCACCGCCAGTACCGGACCGAAGACTTCTTCTTTATAAATACGCATGTCGGTGGTGACTTGATTGAAGATCGTCGGCCCCACAAAGTTACCTTGCTCATAGCCTTTGACTTCAACACCACGGCCATCGAGTAACAGCTCTGCACCCTGCTCAACCGCACTGTCGATCAGATCCACCACACGGGCCTTGGCACGCGCTGAAATCACCGGACCCACATCTGTATTGGGTTCATGGCCCGCATTCACACTCAGCGTTTTGGCTTTTTCAACAAATTCTGGCAACCACTCTTTGGTTTCACCGACCATGACTGCCACTGACAATGCCATGCAACGCTGACCTGCCGCACCAAAGGCCGCACCGACCAAGGCATTTAAGGTTTGTTGCTTGTTGGCATCTGGCATGATCACGGCGTGGTTTTTCGCGCCCATCATTGACTGTACGCGTTTGCCATGTTGACCGGCCAAGTTGTACACATGCGTACCAACGTTGGTCGAACCGACAAAAGAAATCGCTTTAATATCTTGGTGAGTACACAACATATCCACGACTTCTTTGCCGCCGTGTACCACGTTGAGGACACCTTTTGGAATCCCAGCCTGAATCGCCAGCTCCACCAACATCATGGTCGACAATGGATCTTGCTCAGAAGGCTTGAGTACAAAGGTATTTCCGCACACGATCGCCATCGGGAACATCCACAATGGAATCATGGCAGGGAAGTTAAATGGGGTAATCCCTGCACAGACACCGAGCGGTTGGATCACGGTATAGCTGTCTACACCACGCGCCACGCCTTCGATATATTCGCCCATTTGCAAACTACCGATCGAACAAGCATGCTCAACCACTTCGAGGCCACGTTGGATATCGCCTTCAGCATCTGCCAAAGTTTTACCTTGCTCAGCAGTCAGAACCGCAGCGATCTGTTTGATATTGGCACGAATCAAATCTTGTAATTTAAGCATGATCCGCATACGTGCTTGGATCGGGGTTACACGCCAGCTGGCAAATGCATTTTGCGCCGCTTCAATGGCAGCATTCACTTCATCCTTGGTGGCAAACGGCACTTTACCAAGAACTTCTTGGGTGGCTGGGTTGACGATATTTTGCCATTCACTGCTTTGTGATTCGACAAATTCTCCATTGATGAGTAATTTCACTGGGCTTAACTTTTGTGCTGAAATTACATTCTGAATCGCGGTCATGATCTCTCCGTTGTGGTCAGTTTTTTATTATGCCTGTGCTCGATTGCGGGCGGTGTCACGATGACACCCTGCTACGACAATACGTGTGTTAAACGTATGATCATCCTTGTAAAACGTATTTTCCTTTACGTTAAAAACAGCCTAGCAAAGAAAGCTTTGACCACCAATGCAAATTGATGCACGATGGTTGTGCAAAAATACACAGGATGTAATGGCGGATGAGTGTGGATTGGAATCACTTGCGATTTTTCTTGGTTTTATCTCGAGCCAAGACCCTAACCAGTGCAGCGCGCCTGATCGGTGTGGAGCACAGCACCGTGGCGCGGCGCATTCAGTCCTTAGAACAGGCGATGGGCACGCAGTTGTTTAAGCGCGAAGCCACCGGTTATGAGCTGACCTTAGAAGGCAGTGCTTTGGTGCCGCGCGTTGAGCAGATGGAAAAGGCATTTATGCAGATCGAAAAGCCGCAGCATGCCTTGCATGGTCATGTGCGCATCGGTACGCCAGAGGGTTTTGGGACGGCCTTTTTAGCTCGGATCTTGGCTGCATTTTCAGAACAACATCCACAGCTTTCGATCGATCTCATCCCTGTACCGAAAATGATTAAACTCTCGCATCGTGAAGCCGACATTGTGATCTCGATTGACCGGCCCAAATCCGGCCCTTATATCATTACTCGGCTCAGCGACTATAGCCTAAAGTTGTATGCCAGCCGTCATTATCTGGCGCAAAATCCGGCCATCAACTCACTCGAAGATTTACCGCAACACCGTTTTGTGAATTACATTGACGATCTGATTTATAGTCCGCAGTTGTATTGTTTGGAGCGACTGCCCTTGCAATTGAATGCCAACTTTCGCAGCAGTAGTATTTTGGCGCAGCAAATTGCAGTCAGTGCCGGTGCCGGTTTGGCGATCTTGCCCAAGTTTCTGGCTGAAGATAAACCTGAACTCGAACAAGTCCTGCCCGATCAAGTTCGTTTTACCCATACCTTCTGGATGCTGACCTTTGTCGATATGCACCAAGAAGCACGGATTAAACTGGTGTGGGATTTTCTACGTCAGCAGGCAGAGTTACATCAGGGGCTGTTGTTGGATTGATTCAGCAAACACGCTCACCCCTCGTCGGATTCAAAGCCAAAGAGCTGCTTGAGGATCAAAAAACTTACTCGGCAAGTCTTCCCGCCTAAATCCGCAGTGAGGAATATTTTCTCGTCACTTTTTAAAAAGTGACCAAAACTTTCTTTGTGCTGAAGGGTACATCCTGTAACCCTCAGCACAAAATAGGCGGCGTCCTGCCGCCTGTGTCCAATACTGATATTGGCCTTATAAAAGATTGCTCAGATAAAGTGATTGCCCGGATAAAGTGATTGTTTTGCAATATATAGCGCAATCATTTTCATGCTGCGTTAACTCATATAGCTTAGGCTATTTATTGCTACTGAATATCAGCGATCACCCCGACACCGATTAATGACCATTGGCTTTTAAACGTTGCTTGGTTTCCAGATACTCTCTATGAATTGCTTCAAGTATCGTATCCGTCATCAATATATTCTCTTGCTGAAGATAAATTAAATCGAGATGTTTACGATATTCAGCAAGATTTAAACCATTCACTTTCATCGCGGATAACCGCATCTGCTGCAAAAAATCCGGAAAGAACATATTCAAGTCTTCTGCTGATTCACTTCCATTATATGCATAATCACGCCACTGGTTATCCAGCGTATTTCGCACAAAAACCGTGTCATAGCGTGATTTAAACGTTTCACCTGCGTAGCGAAACATTTCCTGAGTCGCAATGACGCAAACCTCTCCGACCTCAGTCATAAAATTCGCTTTCGGTGTTTTATTATATTTAAGCTGCATTATTTGATAGTCTTTAGGCTGCTGAACAAAAAAATCAAATATTCTTTTTGTCTGTTCTTTATCTTCTTGTTCATCAATCCATTGATCATTCACAAAGACTTTGCCTGGATGTATCGATTGAAACAAATGACTATATGAAATTTCTTGGTAGAACTTGAGATAAGCATCAACATCTCCCGTTTTGAGGAAGCGTTGTGATACTGCGACATTTTGATTAAAAATATCGTAGCTTTGCTGACACTGCAAAGCCTCAGCATGAATCAAACTCGAACTTAAAAATACGGTACTGAATAATGCAATTGTTTTTTTCATACTCTCTACGGCTCAATAATTCCCCATGCGCACATTATGAACATTTGAAACCATAAAACCATCCGTAGTTAGTCATTTACCCATCATTGATGAGATTTAAATTATTTAATCATCACTTGAATACCAAGACCTCCTTGATGATCAAAAAACTTACTCGGCCAGTCTCCCCCGTCTAAATCCACAGTGAGGAATATTTTCTCGTCACTTTTTGAATACAGTACGCATATGGCTGAGGCTATTTATTGCTGCTGAATATCGGCGATCACCCCGACACCGATTAATGACCATTGGCATTTAAGCGTTGTTTGGCTTTAAGATATTCTTGTTGCACATAGGCATTTAATCCATCCGACATCGGCAAATTCTGTTGTTTAATATATTTAAGGTATTTGAACTGCTGAAATTCAGCCATATTCATCCCGTTAATTTGTCGCTTGGATAAATTAAGCTGCTGCAAAATGTCTGGGAAAAACATATTCAGAACTTCTGCGGCTTCCGTGCCGTTATATACATAGCCTCGCCAATGATTATCCAATGTATTTCGAACAAAGACCGTGTCATAGCGTGACTTAAATATTTCCCCCTCATAGCGCACCATCTCCTGAGTTGGAATCACACAGATCTCACCCATATCCGCCATGAAATTTACTTTCGGTAATTTATATTTGATGTGTATTAATTGATAATCTTTGGGCTGTTGTGCCAGCAATTGAATAAAGCTTTTCTGCTCTTCCTCATATTCTTTCTCATCAATCCACTCATCCCGAATAAAAACTTTGTTGGGATGGAAAGATTGAAATAAGCGGGAATAGGTATTTTTCTTGGACAACTCAAAATAAGCATCCGTATCCCCGGCTTCCATTAAGCGTTTTGATAAGGCGACATTTTGATTAAAAATATCGTAGCTTTGCGGACACTGCAAAGTCTCTGCATAACTTAAACTCGAACTTAACAATGCTGTACTCGATAACGCGATTATTTTTTTCATGCTCTCTACGGCTCAACAATTCCCCATAGGCCTATTATGTACATTTGAAGCCATAAAACTAGCCATCGTTAGTCCTATATATAATTGATTAGGTTTAAATTATTTACTCCTGATAGGATTAAATACCCAAACATCCTGCATTGTCCTTAGCGCCTCCATCTCGATAATATCCCGCCCAACATGATTTACATCAACTTTAATAATAGTATTGTGATGTACACGACATTCTGCCAAACTTGAAGTTTATGAATGATTTATGACAATGTTCCTGTGAATGAGGTGATTTTTAAAGTGAACTTTAAAATACCCAGTTTTAGGGATTTAAACGCCTTATTCTTTCAGGCAAATTACAACGATAGATGATTGTGAGGTTTTGAATGGTACATCATGAGCTGAGCTTACCTGTTCCTGTTCTTGTGGTTGAA